>JBBUIR010000034.1:0-11691 GCA_038055245.1 Patescibacteria group bacterium
CGTAACAAGGCACGGCTAGCGGAAGCTGGTCGTGGAATAATTCAATTTGAAAAACGGGTCCTAGGATTTCGGTTCTAGGACTCACGTGAGTCGGTATTGTGTCGCTCAATTGACGACACAATAGTTTGTTTGAACTTAAAACAAAATTGACAGCATGGAAAGACATGCATTAAAAAAGTTTCAGCCGAAAGGCTGATCCGCCTCTGGCGGAAAAAAAAGAACGAAACAAAACAAAGCACAGCAACCTCGCCACGGCGGGGCAAGTAAAAACACCTCGCGCAAGCGGGGTGTTTTTTTTAATCCTCACCCCGTCTGCTTCGCATCCACCCCTCTCCATTTCACTTAAATGGAGAGGGGAAAGGGGTGAGGTATTTAAAAAATTCAATACAAAATGTTATAATAAACTTAATGCAAAAAGAAGATAAAAAAATAAAACGAGTCGGAATACTTCGGGGCGGAGCGGGAAAACATTATGAATCTTCTTTAAAAAAAGGGGGAGATATTATTTCTCATATTTTTGAAAATTTATCTGACAAATATAAAACTGTTGATATTTTTATCGACAAAAATGGTAATTGGCACGCTAATGGCTTGCCTGTGATTCTTGCAGATTTAGTACGCAAAGTAGATGTTGTTTGGAATACTTCTGAACATCCTGGTTTATCTGTTACTTTAGATAATTTTTCTATACCAAATATAGGAAAAGGGCATTTTTTGAAAGCTTTGGAAAATAATAATGATATGTTGAAAAAACATATGAAAGATATTGGAGTGCAAATGCCCAGATCTATAGTTTTACCTCTTTACCAAAAAGATTTCGATGGTTCACGAGAGAGATATGCGATTAAAAAAGCTAAAGAAATTTTTGAAAAATTCTCGGCGCCATGGATTGTGAAATCTTTTACAGAAGATAAAAATATGGCTATACATTTAGCAAAAACTTTTTCTGAACTAGTAAATGCTATAGCAGATGGAGTAGCACATCAAAAAAGTATTTTGATTGAAGAATTTATTTCAGGCAAAGTTGCATCAGTGCATTCCATTCAAAAATTTAGAGGAGAAGATATTTATGTTTTTCCACCTAAAAATTTGATAAACAGTGAAAAAGAAAAAATAATCACTTTGGTAAAGGAATTACATAAACATCTAGGAATAAAACATTATTTGAAATCTGATTTTATTTTACACCCCAAGAGAGGTTTTTTTTTGAATGGCATTAATTCTTCACCTGACTTCAAAGAGGGTTCTGATTTTTATCATTCTTGTGAATTTGTTGGCGTAAAAATGCACCATGTTATTGAACATATTTTAAATGAAGCTTTGAACAGTAGAACATAAACCGGGTCGTAGTATACCGGTAGTACACGCCCTTCGGGAGGGCGTAGACCGAGTTCAATTCTCGGCGACCCGACTTTTATGATACAATAAAGTTAAATTATTTTTATCTGTAGCGGGTGATCGCACTCACATAGGCACATATGTTGGAGTTTCGCCATCACCCGCTTCAAATGAAAATAATTCTTGCCCCGTACTGAGCTTTGCTCTAGTGCGGGGTTTTGTTTTTATCCCGCCGATGGCGGGATCCTCAAATTTACAATTTGCTTCGCAAAAATAAATTTGGGAGTTATCCACAGTTTTGCTGAAAAAGTATTGTATTATGTTTTAATATGCGAGATAATTAAATTAGTTCTCCGCAATAATTATTTTAAATTTTTTTTAAGGTCGTGATTATTGCAAACTAAATTAGAAAATTAATTTCGCGTAAGCGACTAATAAAATGGCAGCAAAAAAGAAAGCTAAAGCAAAGTCAAAGGGAAAGAAGAAAGGAAAAAAATAAATTTTCTTTTTCACACTTAGAAAAATATCTGACGAAAGTCGGATATTTTTCGTTTTTATGCTAATATATAAAAATGAGTTTTTTAAGTAAAATATTCGGGGATGCAAGTTCCAAATTCATTAATAATACTGAGCAAATAGTTAAAGAAATCAATGCTTTTGAAGTAGATATTTTAAAATTGACAAATGAGAATTTTTTAAAGAAAACTCAAGATTTTAAAGACAGATTAAAAAATGGAGAGAGTTTAGATGATATATTACCTGAAGCCTTTGCTTTAGTTCGAGAAGCTGCTAAAAGAAATTTAGGTGAGAGGCCATATGATGTTCAGCTTGTCGGAGGTATGGCATTACATTTTGGTAAAATAGCAGAAATGAGAACAGGTGAAGGTAAGACTTTAGTAGCAACATTACCGCTTTATCTCAATGCATTGAAAGGAGATGGCGCACACCTGATAACCGTCAATGATTATCTTGCACGTGTAGGAGCAGTATTAATGGGAAAAGTATTTAATTTTCTTGGTTTAAGTGTTGGTGTTATTAATTCTCAAAATGTTTCTTATTTATACGATAGAGAGCATTTTAATAAAGAAGATGAAATAGAAAGTGTGCAAGAATTTAAAGTTCTCTATGAATTTTTAAAACCATGTAGTAGGAAAGAAGCTTATGGTGCAGATATTACTTATGGCACGAATCACGAATATGGTTTTGATTATCTGCGTGATAATTTAGCAACTAATATAAATGATCTCGTTCAAAGAGGACATTTTTTTGCAATAGTTGACGAAGTGGATTCTATTTTGATAGATGAAGCGCGTACTCCGCTTATTATTTCTTCCGCTTCCGGTGATTCTGAAGATTTTTATGTTAAATTTTACCAAATTGCCAAACAACTTAAGAGAAATACCGATTATGAAGTGGATGAAAAATTGAAAGCGATAACCTTAACTGATGAAGGTATAAGTAAAGCCGAAAATCTGCTTGGGGTAGACAATATTTATACTGAAAAAGGCATTAAATATGCGCATCATTTGGAAACAGCCGTAAAAGCGCAGGCTATTTTTGAACGTGATAGGGATTATGTTGTAAAAGAGGGGGAAGTAATTATTGTTGACCCTTTTACCGGACGTCTTCAGCCAGGCCGAAGGTGGTCCGAGGGAATTCATCAGGCGATTGAAGCAAAAGAGGGCGTAAAGATTGAAAAAGAAACTCGTTCATCCGGTTCTATTACCTTTCAAAATTATTTTAGATTTTACAAAAAACTTTCGGGAATGACGGGAACAGCGGAAACTTCAACTGAAGAATTTTTAAAGGTTTATAATTTGGATGTCATGGTGATACCTACTAATCGTCCTGTAATTCGAGAAGATCATCATGATTTAATTTTTCAAAGTGAAAAAGGAAAATTCAAAGCTATCGCTAAAAAAGTAAAAGAATTAAATCAAAAAGGCCAGCCAGTTTTAATTGGTACAATCTCAATTGAAAAAAATGAACTTCTGTCCGTTTATTTAAAACAAGAAGGTGTGCCGCATGTTATTTTGAATGCCAAGAATCACGAAAAAGAGGGAGAAATAATTGCTCAAGCGGGCAAGAGAGGCGCAGTGACTATTGCTACAAATATGGCAGGTCGTGGAATAGATATTAAGCTTGGAGGAAATCCATTAGTGAAAGAAGAATATGAATTTGTAAAAAGCGTTGGAGGATTATTTGTGCTTGGTACTGAAAGGCATGAAGCGCGTAGAATAGATAATCAGCTTCGGGGCCGTTCAGGCAGGCAAGGAGATCCGGGCGAAACGCAATTTTATGTTTCACTCGAAGATGATTTGATGCGCGTATTCGGTTCGGAAAGAATAAAAACTATGATGGGTCGTTTTGGCATTCCGGAAGACCAGCCGATTGAAAATCGATTTATCAGCAATTCGCTTGAAAATGCTCAAGCAAAAATAGAAGGTTTTCATTTTGATGCTCGAAAGAACACGCTTGAATACGATGATGTGATGAATCATCAGCGCAAAATTATTTATGAAAGACGGCAAAAAATGATGCGTTTCAATAAAGAAGAAATTGAAACTTTATTGAAACAAATTTTACCTGCTCATTCTGCAGGCGGGGAAAATAAGGAAAAACTAGAGAAAATTATAGAAGAAAAAAAAGAAAAATTAGGCGGTGAAGTTTTTTTTGAAACTGTCAGAAGAATTGCTCTTTATACGACCGATACTCTTTGGATGGAACATCTTGAAGCGATGGATTATTTACGTTCATCAGTAAATTTACGCGCTTATGGGCAGAGAGAACCTATTGTAGAATATAAAAAAGATGGTTTGCAAATGTTTAAAGAAATGGAAGAAACGTTTAAAGAGCAGGTTTTGTCCCTTATTCAGACTATAAATACCGAAATTCAGCCAAAAATAGAAGTTAATGAACCAAGACAGACTTTAGTCGTTAGTCACAATGAGCCCAAGGAATTTTCAGATACGAAAAAATCAATTGAAAACAATCTGAATATAGGTAGAAATGACCCTTGTCCGTGCGGAGCGATTAATCCGGCTACTGGTGAAGTATATAAATATAAAAAATGTGGTCTCATAAATGCTCCCCAGCATAGAAAGTCGTTGATTAATTAAAAAACATTATAGAGTGTAGAGTATGAAAAAAATTTTAACACTTTGCATAATTCATCAACATCCGAGAGTATTACTTGGGATGAAAAAGCGCGGGTTTGGAGCGGGAAGATGGAATGGATTTGGAGGAAAATTGAAAGACAATGAATCAATTGAAGAAGCAATGAAAAGAGAAATAAAAGAAGAAGCTAATATTGATATTGAAAATTTGAATAAAGTTGGGATAATAGAATTTGGATTTAAAAATAACGATGAAATTCATGAAGTTCATATTTTCAAATCAAATAATTTTTTGGGAAAACCGACGGAGAGCGAGGAAATGAAACCACAATGGTTTTATGTTGATGAAATCCCATTTGATAAAATGTGGCCTTCTGATTTACATTGGTTACCCTTGTTTTTGAAAGATAAAAAGTTTAAAGGAAAATTTCTTTTTGATAAACCTTCAAATTCAGATTATGCAAGTGTTGTTCTCGAAAAAGAATTAATAGAAGTTGAAGAAATATAAAAAATTTAACTCTTGATGTATAATGCCCTCATGGAGCCATTGGCATCAAAAATCAGGCCTAAAAACCTAAAGGAATTTGTCGGACAAGAACATTTAACGGGCAAAGACAAGCCTATTGCTATTGCTATTGAAAAAAACATCTTTTTCCCTTTATTCTCTGGGGTCCGCCGGGAGTTGGAAAAACAACTTTGGCTAAAATTTATGCCAAAGCATTAAATGCGGATTACCACGAACTTTCGGCTGTTTCGGCAGGAAAAGATGATATTCGTGAAATATTAGATTCAGAAGGAACTTTATTGGGTCCAAAAATTCTTTTTCTTGATGAGATATACAGATTCAATAAAGCGCAACAAGATTTTCTTTTGCCATTTGTGGAAAGCGGACGGCTGACTTTAATCGGAGCGACTACAGAGAATCCAAGTTTTGAAGTAATTCCGGCTCTTCTTTCCCGTATGCGAGTTTTTGTTTTGAATGAACTCTCGGATGAGGAAATAAAAAAAATTATTAAACGCACGGGAGCGAAAATAAGCAAAGATTCTTTGGATTGGCTTATTAGAATGTCCAATGGCGATGCTCGACAAGTAATCGCGATGATTGAAAATACTATTTCTCTTTATAAAAATATCACTGTTGAAAATCTGAAAAATACTCTTCAATCAAAATTTTTACGTTATGATAAAAAAGGCAAGGAACACTACAATATAATCAGCGCCTTTATAAAAAGCATGCGCGCTTCACAACCGGATGCAGCGTTGTACTATATGACAAGAATGCTGGAAGCAGGAGAGGACCCAAAATTTATTGCCCGCCGAATGGTGGTATTTACCAGTGAAGATATCGGTTTGGCTCAGCCGACTGCTTTGGTAGTAGCTAATGCAGTATTTCAGGCGGTGGATACAATTGGGATGCCGGAATGCGGGGAAAATCTTGCGCATGGGGTAGTCTATCTGGCGCAAGCTAAGAAAGACAGAAGAGCTTATGACGCATATTTACTGGCGATGGAAGATGCAAAAAAATACGGGAATTTGCCGATACCGATGAATATCCGCAACGCCCCGACAAAATTAATGAAAGACTTGGGTTATGGAAAAGATTATGAAAAATATACGGCAAAAGATTTAATGCCGGAGAAATTAAAAAATAAAAAATACTTGTCCCGTTAGAAAATCAACGGACTTGTATAAATTAAGAGAAAATATTATAAAATTTTTTTAATGGGATCTTAAAAAATAAAATGATTAAAGCTATAATTTTTGATTTAAATGGTATCTTTATAAAAAGCCGAAAACTCGGAAATAGATTTGAGAAAGATTTTAATGTTCCTCCCTCAGTTTTTTTACCGAAACTTTTTGAGATTATGGGGAAAATACGAAAACCTAACGCAGGTTCCGCATTTTCATATTGGGAACCTTGTTTAAAAGAGTGGAATATTAATTTTACGGAAAAAGAATTTTGGGATTATTGGTTTAAGGCTGAAATTCCTTCGGAAAAAATGATTATATTTGCGAAAAAACTAAAAGAAAAAGGAAAAAAAGTTATTATTCTTTCCAATAATTTTAAAGAAAGGGCTCTTTATTATGACCACTATCCATGGGTTCATAATGTAGTAGATAAGGTTTATTTTTCTTGGCAAACAGGTTTTATAAAACCTGATATAAGAGCTTGGGAATTGGTTTTATCTGAAAATAATCTTAAAGTAAATGAATGCATATATTTTGATGATAAAGAAGAAAATTTAGAGGCAGCAGAAAGCATTGGCATTAAATCATTTTTATTTACAACGGAAGCTGAATTAGAGGAAATTGTGAATAAATATTTATTACTTTAATGTAATAAAAAAACTTAAGTATAAAACAATGCGGTCGTCTTGTTTTATAGTATAATAAAGATTATGGATGACAAAATTGATTTTAAAAGAATTATTTTAATGACAGTTGCTGCTGCTGGAATTTTAGCTATTGCTATACTTGCACCGAACGCCTTGCAAGTTTTAAAACCATTTCTAAGAAATAAGAAAAAATACAATCTTAAATATTATTTGAATCAAAAAGCAAAAAAATTAGTAAAAGACGGTTTTCTTAAAATAAATATTGAAAATGAAAAACAATTTTTATTATTAACTAAAAAAGGGGAACAGAAGCTGTCTTATTATAAAATTACAGAGAAAAAGAAAAACAATAAATGGGATGGCAAATGGAGAGTAGTTATTTTTGATGTATGGGAAAATACTAGATCTAAAAGAAATCTTTTACGGATGGAAATAAAAGATTTTGGATTTGTTCAATTACAACGTAGTGTTTGGATTTATCCGTATGAGTGTGCTGATTTTATTGAGTTGCTTAAAACTGATTTATCTTTTGGTAAAAATATAAGGTATATGGTAGTAGAAAGTTTGGATTATGATAAAAGCTTAAGAAATTATTTTAATTTAAAGTAATTTTTTTAATTTTATACTTATAATATAAAAATATGCGGTCGTCTTGTTTTGTATTATTAAATAATTTGGGGTAGTATTATTGATATATGGGATATGACAAACAGGATAAATTACATATAATTACCCCGGTTGCCGTTATACGGCGAGATGACGGGAGGATTTTATTGCTGAAACGCCGTGAAGATGAAACCGTATATCCCGGATTTTATACTTTTCCAGGCGGAAAAATTGAAGGAAACGATACTATTCATGAAACCTTAATCAAGGAAGTGAAAGAAGAATGCGGACTTGATTTGGAACTTGGTTTTATACTTATAAAAGAAAAAGCTATTGGCCGAAAGGATGGACAAACATCGAAATCTTTTTCATTTTTATGTTGGACAAAAAATCCTGACACTTTAATTTTAGATAAAAAAGATTTTACGGATTACGCATGGGTGAACTTGGAAGAACTTCGCAAATTAAAACATGTAGGTATAGAAGCGGAATTTATAAAAGTCGAAGAAATTTATAATTCAAAATCTGACCCCAAACCTTTTTTTGTCGATACTGATAAGGTGGATTTTAGATAATTGATTTTTTATGAAAAATATTCTTGATAAATTCAAAATAAAAAGAAGATTAATAGCTACTTTGGCGGGTTGGCATTTTTTTTGTAATCCTTCAAAAAAGTTAAAAATCGTGGGTGTGACAGGTACGAATGGTAAGACGACGACAGCTACACTTTTGTATAGAGTAGCGACAGCATTGGGATATAAAGCAGGACTTATTAGTACGGTAGAAAATATAATTGGTTCTGAAAAAAATATTATTCCTCATGGTGATACGAACCCAGGTACTACACCTGACCCTATTACTTTAAATAAATTATTAAAAAAAATGGTAAAGGAAGGTTGTCTATATGTATTTATGGAAGTTTCTTCACACGCACTCGATCAAGGGAGAGTGAATGGGATAAATTTTACTGGTGGAATTTTCACAAATTTAACACATGACCATTTAGATTATCATAAAGATTTTGAAAATTATTTCATAGCTAAAAAGAAATTTTTTGAAATGCTTCCCAAAAATGCTTTTGCGCTTTCAAATATGGATGACGAATATGGTAATGCAATACTAGATGCTATTAAAGCGAAAAAGTCATTTTATGGTTTCGGAGATAAAACAGAATTTATTGATTTTTATGGCAAAATTTTAAAATCTAATTTTTCAGGCCTAGAGTTAGATTTTAATGGAGAGAAAGTAAGTTCAAAACTTTTAGGTAAGTTTAATGCTTATAATTTACTTGCCGTATGGAGCGCTTCAAGACTTCTTAATTTTGATATAAAGAATGTAAATAAAATTTTAGAAAATATAAAACCTCCGCGAGGAAGATTTGATCATTTTATGTCTCCACAAGGAGTTCTTATTATTGTAGATTATGCGCATACTCCGGATGCTTTAGAAAAAGTTCTTCTGACTATAAAAGAAATAAAATCACAGGATGGTAGAATAATTTCTGTTTTCGGTTGTGGAGGAGATCGTGATCCATTAAAGCGAGCAAAAATGGGTAAAATTGGAGCAAGTTTATCTGATATAACTATTTTTACTTCTGATAATCCGAGAAATGAAGTTCCAGAAAAAATTATTGATCAAATGAAAGATAATTTATCCCATGAAGAAACAAAAAAAATTATAACAATATCAGATCGCCGTCTAGCTATAGTAGAATCTTTAAAATTAGCTAAAAAAGGGGACATTATTCTTTGCGCTGGTAAAGGTCATGAAGATTATCAAGAAATTAAAAGTGTAAGAAATCATTTTAATGATGTGGAGGAATTTAAAAAATTATTCAAATAATGGAAAATTATAAGAAACAATTTAAAGAAAAAAAAATTACAGTTATGGGATTGGGGATTTTAGGGCGGGGATTAGGATATACGAAATTCTTAGCAGAATGCGGAGCAGATTTGATAGTGACTGATATAAAGACTAAAAAGCAATTAGCAACTTCAATACAAGCTTTGAAAAGTTTCCCTAGGAAAGACCTAGGGAAAATAAAATTTGTATTAGGCAAACACAGGTTAGAAGATTTTAGAAATAGAGACATGGTTATTAAAGCTGCAGGAGTGCCACTAGATTCTATATATATAAAAGAAGCTGTAAAAAATAAAATTCCAATTGAAATGGATGTGTCTTTACTTGCAAAATATGCAAAAGATGTAATGATAATTGGGGTGACAGGTACAAGGGGAAAATCTATGGTGACAGCACTTATTTATGAAATTTTAAAAAAGAACGAAAAATTTTTGAAACGTAATGTGTATATTGGAGGAAATGTTCGCGGAGTGGCTACGCTTCCGTTGCTCAAAAAAATAAAAGCAGGAGATATTTTGGTATGTGAACTCGATTCTTGGCAGTTGCAAGGTTTTGGAGATGCAAAAATATCTCCACATATTTCTGTTTTTACTTCTTTTATGCCTGACCATATGAATTACTATAAAAATAACATGAAAAGTTATTTCAATGACAAGGCAAATGTTTTTAAATATCAGAAAAAAAACGATATTCTTATAATTCGTCCGGATGTAAAAAAATTAATTCCTAAAAACATAAAAAGTAAGCTAATTATTGCAGATGCTAAAGATGTAAATAAATACAATTTTATCGTGCCCGGAAAACATCAACAAGAAAATTTAGCTTGCGCTGTGGAAGTGGCTAAATTGTTTAAAATTCCATCTTCTAAGATAGGCCGAATTATAAAGAACTTTAAGGGCTTGGAAGGACGACTGCAATATCTAAAAACGATTAAAGGTGTAAAAATATACAACGATAATAATGCCACAACTCCTGAAGCAACTGTGGCTGGAATCGAAGCACTTTCAGAAGAACAGGCCTTGCCTGTAAAAAACAGGCAAGGCCTGTTAAATAAAAAAATTATCTTAATCTGCGGCGGAGCAGACAAAAAACTTGACTTAACTTCTTTTGTGAAAGTTATAAATAAATATTGCAAAGCTGTCATAATGATTCCGGGAACAGGAACAGACATACTGTCAAGCAAAAAGTTGAAAATTAAAAGTTATAAAGTAAAAAACTTAAAAGAATCAATGCAAAAATCGTTAGGTCTTGCCTCACGGCCAGATATAATTCTTTTCTCTCCAGCTTTTGCATCTTTTGGAATGTTCAATAATGAATACGAGAGAAATGATTTGTTTATGAAAATAATAAAAAAGTTTAAGTAATATGAAAGATTTAGATTTATCAAAAATTAAAAGTGTTCATTTTATAGGAATCGGGGGGATTGGTATTTCGGCTATTGCGCGAATGATGCTTTTTAATGGAAAAATTGTGACAGGGCAAGATATGCAAGAGGGGCAAGTGGTAAGCGATCTTCGTAAAATTGGTGCAGACATTAAAATAGGTCAATCATATGAAAATATTTCAAAAGATACAGACTTGATAGTTTATACTATAGCTATAAAAACTTATGATCCTATCCTTTTTGAAAAAATAAAAAAACAAAAGAAAATTTTAATAAAATCATATCCTCAAATGTTGGGGGTTATAACTAAAGATAAATATACTATTGCAATATCTGGCACTCATGGTAAGACGACGACGACAGCCATGATAGCTAAAATTTTAGTAGATACTGGTAAAGATCCATCTGTAATAGTTGGTTCTTTATTAAAAGAAAGTAATTCAAACTTAATAATCGGCAAGAGTAATATTTTTGTGGTTGAAGCTTGTGAGTATGAAAGATCATTTTTAAATATAAAACCAAATATTTTAGTTATTACAAACATAGAAAAAGATCATTTAGATTATTACAAAGATATGGATGATATAGAAGCTGCTTTTTCTGAAATGGCATTACAGACTGATAATTTTATAGTTTGTAATTTAAATGAAATTTCAGTGTCCAATATTCTTAAGAAAAAATATAAAGCAAAAGTTGTTGACTACACACAATATTTAGAAAAAGTTCCTAAACTATCCGTGTCAGGGGAACACAATCGCATGAATGCGGCGGCTACTTTAGCGGTGGCAGATTTTTTGAATATAAAAGAAGAAGAAGCTCAAAAATCAATAGCGCAATTTTCTGGTACTTGGCGTAGATTAGAGAAAAGAGGGAAGACAAAAAATGGAACTATTGTTTATGATGATTATGCTCATCATCCTACGGAAATAAAAGCAAGTATAGAAGCATTACGAGAACTTTATCCCGTAGGAGAGAAAAAGATTACCATATTATTTCAACCACATCTTTATAGTCGAACGAAAGCTTTATTTAATGATTTTGCCAAAAGTTT
>JBBUIR010000035.1:0-5848 GCA_038055245.1 Patescibacteria group bacterium
TTTTTAAGATTTTCTATCTAGCGTATTCTATAATTCTAGTCTCTCGTATCATTGTAACCTTTATTTCGCCAGGATATTTCAATTCTTGTTCTATTTTTACGGCAATATCATGAGCCATTATCTTGGCTTCAGCATCAGATACTTTTTCCGGAGTGACGAATATGCGAATTTCACGGCCAGCTTGAAGAGCGTATGATTTTTCAACTGCCGGAAAAGCATTTACCAACGCTTCAAGTTCTTGTAGTCTCTTCAAGTAATTTTCCACTGAATCCCGGCGCGCTCCGGGTCTGCCACCTGAGATAGCGTCAGCTGTTTGAACGATTACCGCTTCTATTGTTTCATACGGATAATCTTCATGATGAGATTTCATAGCTGTAATAACACGTTCATCCGCTCCGAATTTTTGCAAAATTCGCATACCTATTTCAATATGTGTGCCTTGTACTTCGTGGTCAAGCGCTTTACCGATATCGTGTACTAATGCGCCAGCTTTAGCTATCGCGACATCTGCGCCTAATTCTTCGGCAATCATACCGGCAATGTGCGCCATTTCGATTGAATGCTGAAGCACATTTTGTCCGTAACTTGTACGGAAATATAATCGTCCGATAATAGCGACGATACGCGGGTCAAAATTAAATATTCCGCATTCATATACCGCCTGTTCGCCTTTTTCTTTGATAATTTTATTTATTTCTTCTTTGGCTTTTTCCACTAATTCTTCGATTTTAGCCGGTTGAATACGCCCATCCAGAATCAAATTTTCAAGCGCAAGACGCGCAACTTGACGTCTAATCGGATCGAATGAAGAAATAATTATTGAACCCGGAGTGTCATCAACTATTAATTCAACTCCCGAAGCTCGTTCAAAAGCCCTTATGTTTCGGCCTTCTTTTCCTATAACCTTGCCCTTAATTTCATTATTTGGAATACTGACTATGGTCGTCATCAATTCAGACGCGGTGCTTAATGCAAGACGCTGGATGGAAGTGGCTAAAATATCTTTTGCTCTTCTGTCTAATTTTTCTTCATTACTATTTTCAAGTTTTTGAATTCTAATTAAGATATCTTCCTCATATTTCTTTTCAATGTCTCTCATTAATACCTCTTTTGCTTCTTCCTCTGTTAACTTTGAAACTCTTTCAAGTTCAGTTCTTTTTTCTGTTTCTATTCCCAATATTCTCTCTTGAACTTTTTTTATTTCTTCAACTTTCAGTTTAATATTTTCAGCTTCTTTGTTTATTTCGACTTGTCGGACATCCAAAAACTCGTCTTTTTTAATGAGTCTTTTCTCTGTCTCCTTGGATTCTTGTTCTTTCTTTTTTTCTTCTTCTTTTAACTCTGTAAGCTTTTTTTCTACTTTGTTTTTTGCTTCGTCTGTAATTTTTTGCGCTTCTTCTTTGGCGCCAACTATCATTTGTTTTATATCTATTTCTATGGATTTTCTTTTTCCTAACGCGACAACCACTCGCAGATAATACCCGATTCCAACACCTAAAAGGAGTACTCCGACTCCGATCAAAATTATTATTAATGAGCTCATAAGTCTTGTGTTGACTTATAAAAACAAGCCACTATACTTGCGTTTTTGTTTTTGTGCAAAAGATATAAAAATTTTTCTTTAACAACAACATATATGGGATATTCCTATAAACCAATTGAAAATAAATTTGTAAAATCTAACACATACAATATAACAAATTAGAAAAATTTTGTCTATATGTTGCTTTTTTCCTATTATATGTAATAATACAGTTGAGCTGTTCTTAAATAACTGTTTAATTCATTATATTTTGTGGAGGTTCCATGATAGAAAGAATAGAATATTTGTTGAATCAGGGGAAATTTATTGAAGCAGCTGGTGTGTTAGCAAGACATGGTGGGGAGCTTAGTAGTAAAGAATTTAATGAATTTAACAGACGTATATCGTCGTCTTCTTATCCTAAGGGAGGGATAGGATCAGATTTTCCGTGTCACAGTGGAAAAACGAGTTGCATTAATGCAACTCAGAGGTAGAAAAGTTTTTTGTAACAAAAACACCCATCAACATTTTTAATGTTGATGGGTATTTATTTTGCTTTTTTAAATAAAAACTAAGATTTAGAAATAGGTGCTTTTGATTTAGTAACTATCTCATCAACAATTCCATATTTTTTAGCTTCTTCCGCGTCCATAAAGAAATCTCTTTCAACATCTTTTTCTATCTGAACCAAAGGTTTGCCGGTATTTTTGGCCAAAATTTTATTTAGGTTGTCTTTTGTTTTTAGAATATGTTTTGCAGTAATTGCAATATCTGTCGCTTGGCCTTCTACTCCTCCTAATGGTTGATGAATCATTACTTCTGCATTAGGTAAGATAAAACGTTTGCCCTTTTTGCCAGCGGAAAGAATAAGCGCTGCGCCTGAAGCAGCGAGTCCCACGCAAAAAGTGGAAACATCCGGGCGCACATGACTCATTGTATCTACAATTGCCATTGTAGAAGTTACTGACCCGCCAGGTGAATTTATATATAAAGATATATCTTTTCTTGAGTCTTCAGACTCAAGAAAAAGAAGTTGGGCGATAACGATATTTGCCACATTATCATCAATAGGCCCTGCTAAAAAAACAATACGTTCCCGTAAAAGACGAGAATATATATCATAAGCTCTTTCTCCAAACTGCGATTTTTCTATTACTGTTGGGATTAACATGAGTATATTGTATATCTTTTTTTAGAGTTTTTCAACTTCCTCGAGTTTCCCGAGGGTTATCCTCGGGAAGTTCAGAAAAGTCACTTACCATAGAATCGTAATCTATAATATCTCCATTATCAATAGGAAATGGTTTTGGGTTTATTATTTTATAATCTAGAGAGAGATATTCTTGTAAACTTGAGTAAAGATATTCTGCAATAAATTTTTTAAGTTGATTTAAAAAACTTTTTGGTTGTTTTTTCCAATTTGAGTTTTTTAATTTTGCTGGGTTTAAATGAATATATGCGTAAATATATTTTAAATATACGTCGTTATCTATATATTCTGATTTAAAAGTTCCTTGGAAAAAAGCACCCACCCTATCATTTTTTTTATTAAAATACATTGAATATCCAGTTTGGAGTTTAAGCATAAATTTTGATATTCCTCCATTTACTAGGGGAGTAAGCAATAGATGAAAATGATTTGGCATTAAGCAATATGCTCCTATGGCTACTAATGGTTCTCCACGGTCTTGTTTAAAGATTTCTTCTATTGGCATAGAACCAAAATCTTTTATATGTAAAGGCTGGTCATTATTTGCAATATAAAGTAAGATTAAGAATCTCTTATAGTCAGAGGGGTTTTGGAATATTCTTCGTTTTTCTACTCCACGATTGTAAATATGATAGAACTCTTCCATTTCGAGTTTTACTTTTCGTTCCATATAATAATTATAACACAAAAACTTCCCGAGGGTTATCCTCGGGAATCTTCGAGAAGGGAATTATTTTTGGCTTTCCAAAAAATGAAATACTTTTTCGTTAGTAAGGACATTTTCTGCATGAAGTTTGGCGCGTTCCGGGTCGGCATCTTTGTAATGTTCTAGTATTTGCGTTACTTCTTTTGAAACTTGTTCTGGGTCAGCCTTGATTTTTTCAACTTCAGCAATTTTATTTAAAATAAGTCCAAGTTTTGCTTTTTTCTCCGCATCAATTCTAAATTCTTTTTTTAAATCTTCAATTGTTTTGTTCAGGTGTTTTAGATAATCTTCAAATTTCAATCCCATTTGAGTGATATCAGATTCCATTTTATATAAAATTTTATTTAATTCTATTTCGATTAAAATCTCCGGCATTTCAACTTTCAAATCGTCAATTATTTTTTCAACAATTTTTAATCTTGTTTTTTCTTTCACTTGGTTTTCTTTTTCCAGTTTTATGTTTTCTTTTAATTTTTCTTTGAAATCTTTTACATCTTTAAAAGGGCCCAACGCTTGCACGAAATTGTCGTTAAATTCTGGCAATTCCGGTTCTTTCTTAACCTCACCCTTCTCCCTCTCCTTGTTAAGGAGAGGGTTGGGGAGAGGTTCTTCTGCTGCATCCTTCATATGAACTTTTGGAGCGCGAGATTTTCTAATATCCATAATAGTATCTTCAATTTCTTTTTCTGTCACATTAGTGTTTTTTTCTTCCTTTTTTATTTCGGAAAGTATTTTTTTGGCAATTTCTTTATAATCAGGAAGTTTCATATCCGGCATAGTGGCAGTTTTTATTTTAAATCCTAGAGGATTCTTGCGAGCGAGTTTTGTAATGGAAATTTCCGGACGATTGATAGCGTCGATTTTATTTTCTTCAAGAATTTTTGGATAATGTTCACCGAGCGCCATTTCCGCCATCTCTTCTAATATCTGTATTTCCGGAATATTGGAAAGCAAAACGTTTTCTGGAATTTTTCCTTGTCTGAAACCGTCTAATTTTATTTTTTCGCCGAGCTTTTTTAATGCTTTATTAAAATAAGATTCAAAGACATCACTTTCCAATTCCCCTTCAATCTCTATCTCGCTTTTTGGCAGTTTTTTGACTATCACTTGCATAGTCTTAATTTACACCACTTACATCAACATCAGCATCTATTGCATTAAGGTCTTGTTCTAAAGCATTTAAGGCATTAGCATCCATCGGTGTTACATTTTCTGATTGAACACTCTTTTTTTCTAAAACATTTTTTACTTTTGACTGCCAGATGTATATGCCACCAATTATAAGAATGATAATAATAATTATTGATCCTATAAATGCTCCATTTGATTTTTTTTCTTCCGGTTCCATAATTTTTTGGTTTAAATTTATAATTTATTAATTACTTGTTGTTCCAGTTGTATTTGTATCTGTTGGTGCAGTATTTACTGCAGCTTCTCTCTTGGCTTTGACAGCATCTTTTAATGATTTAACCGCATCATTAAGCACTTTACGTGTTTCATTTATAAGAGTTTGTATCTCTTTTGTTAATGTTCTTAATGTTGTTTTATTTTCTACAGAAAGTTGATCAGTTGATTTTGCTAATACAGTGTTTATTTCTGTAATTTTTGTTTTAGCTTCATTCAATTTTGTTTCGGCTATTACCACAAAATTTTCTGCATCCGTGACATTGACTTCTTTTGATTTGAGTTTAGTTATTTGAGAATCGATTTTATCTTTTAAAACGCCAATTCTTTCTACTGCTTTATCAAATCTTTCTAGCGCTTTTTCTCGACCAATAATTCTTTCTTTTTTGCCTTCTTCTCTTTTTGCCTTCATTTCATTTTGCACTGTTTCTTTTTCTGATTTTAATTCCTTTACTTTGTCTCTTATCTTGGCACGACGCAGATCTATTTCTTCTTTTCTTGGCGCAGGTTTCGTTGCATTTGGGAATGTTTTTACTGGAACATTTTTATTATTTAATATTGGCACTGCTCCATTTTCTTCCGCTCTTGTTGTTTTAACGCTTATCACAAATGCCATTATTAAAATCACAAATAAACTTAAATATTTTTTCATTTTCATATTTTTATCATATTAATTTAATAAATAGACCTAATTAAAGTATATCAAAAAAGGAACTAAAAGCAATGCAACAATATTTAAAATTTTTATCATCGGATTGATAGCCGGTCCAGCGGTGTCTTTATAAGGGTCGCCGACAGTATCGCCAGTGATAGCTGCTTTATGAGCATCACTTCCTTTGCCTCCAAAATTTCCTTCTTCAATATATTTTTTTGCATTATCCCAAGCGCCTCCACCGGATGTCATTGATATTGCAACGAAGAGCCCGGTAATAATGGAGCCTACAAGGAGTCCGCCTAATGCGACTGGTCCAAGCAAGAAACCAACTAATATTGGCGCAACCACCGG
>JBBUIR010000036.1:0-2435 GCA_038055245.1 Patescibacteria group bacterium
ATCATCCAAACATCTATATTATTTTTTTTGAGAGCTTTTATCGCTTCAATTGATTTCTTTTTCAATACATCAGCGACAGCCAGCGCGCCTTTAATCTTTTTATCAACCACGAGAATCATAACCGTCTTGCCTTCATTTTCAAGTTTACTAATATCAGCTTCGTAGGGAGAAACATTAAGACCAATATCCAACACTAAAGCTCGGTTTCCCAAATATGCTTCAATTTTTTGATTTTTGATCTGTAAAAATCCTCGCAATCCTTTTCCGGAGATTGCTTTAAAATTTTCAAGTTTATATAAACCAATTTTTTCTTTTTTTGCCTCATCTATGATAGTTTTATCAAGCGGATGTGAAGATTTTTGATCCAAACTTGCGGCATATTGCAATATAGCCTGCGCTAAAGGATGTTCTGAACGCTGTTCTAATGAAGCGGCAAGATTAAGAACATCTTCTTTATGTTCATTATTAAAAACAATAATATCGGTTAACTGCGGTTTTCCTTTCGTTAGAGTGCCAGTTTTGTCTAAAATCACTGTATTTATTTTGTTGGCAACCTCAAGAGAAGTGGCATCTTTAATTAAAATTCCTCTGGAAGCGGCGCTACCGGAAGAAACCATAATAGCCATCGGAGTGGCGAGTCCTAAAGCGCAAGGGCAAGCAATTATCAAAACTGCCACAAAATTAATAAGAGCAAAAGTAAAAGTGGGATTAGGCCCAAAGAAAAACCAAACAATAAAAGTCAAAATGGCCACAATAAATACCGCGGGAACGAAATAAGAAGAAACTGTGTCGGCTAATCGCTGAATCGGCGCTTTGGAACCTTGAGCTTCTTCCACCATTTTTATAATTTGTGAAAGCATCGTGTCCTTGCCAATCTTTGTCGCGCTAAAAGTAAAAGTCCCAAATTTATTTATAGTGCTACCAATAACCAAACTATCAATTTTTTTATGAACTGGCATTGACTCTCCGGTAATCATTGACTCATCAATTTCCGAATCTCCTTCAACTATTTTTCCATCAACCGGAATCCTTTCCCCGGGTCTAACAATTATAAAATCACCCACAACGACATCAGTGATAGATATTTCAATTTCTTTTCCATCTCTCAAAATTTTCGCCGTTTTTGGTTGTAAACCAATAAGCTTCTTAATAGCTTCTGAAGCTCTTCCTTTCATTAAAACTTCAAAATATTTTCCTAAAAGAATCAAAACAATAATTATAGCTGACGTGTCAAAGTAAAGCGCTGGTGTTATTCCACCTTTTGTAAAAAAAACAGGAAAGACAGTAACCGCTACGCTGTAAAAATACGCAGACAATGTTCCAATGGAAATCAAGGTATTCATATCAGCAGTACGATATTTTATCAAAAGTTTAAGTCCGCTATAAAATTGATAACCAACCCAAAACTGCACTGGTGTTGTCAGCAAGAAAAGTACCCAATTATTATTCATAATCTTTGGAACAAAAGAAAACCATTCAGGAAAACTGCCTAAAAATATAAAAACAGATAGAATGCCGCCAATAATAAGTTTAAGCTTCATTTTTTTTATTTGTTCCTCCCGTTCCATCTCCATATGATTATGTTGAGGAGAATTCATATCCATATTTGGCATTTTCATTACTTCGTTTTTCTTAGGAGAATCAGTTTCAACACTATTTGAAATAATAAGATGGTATCCCGCTCCATCTACCACTTTTGCAAGATCTGATTCAAAAATGATGTTTTCGTCAAATTCAATCAAGGCTGATTCTGAGGCAAAATTGGCCGAAGCCGAATGTACTCCGGCTGTTTTTGAAAGCACGCGTTCAATAGTCGCAACACAGCTCGCGCAATGCATTCCTTGAATTTTATATGTTTCTTTTTTCATTTTAACCAATTTAATGACAACAACCGCCACCAGAGTGGTGTGAATGTTTTGATTGTATTTCAGACTGCTTTTTGTATTCTTCTTTGCAATTTTCTGAACAGAATTTTTTACCAGATTCCATCGGATAAATTTTTCCTTTTTCAAGTTCCATTTTGCAAATTGGACATTTTTCTTTAAATATATTAAACATAAATAATCAATTCCTAGCATTATTAATAATATTTTGAATGATCTGATCAATTTCTTTCGGTCTCTCACCCAAATCGGCTTGCGGAAAAAATTGCGGTAGAATAATGGGCCGCATGCCAGAAATAATTGTTTGTCCGTCTTTGACATACACATTTATCTTGCAAGGGAGACAAAGTCCGATTTTAATATCAATGTTCAAAAATTCATTGGCAAATTTCGCGCTGCAAAATTCAATAATTTTAAACGGTTCTCTCTCGAAACCTTTCTCTCCCAAAGTTTCCTGTACATCGTGAACATACAAAACTCTCATACCAGCTTTGGCAATTTCATCTTGCACACTTTTGACTGTCTTATCAAAAGTTTTGGTTGTAGTCAAAG
>JBBUIR010000036.1:2535-9725 GCA_038055245.1 Patescibacteria group bacterium
ATTTCATCTTGCACACTTTTGACTGTCTTATCAAAAGTTTTGGTTGTAGTCAAAGTATAGTCAAAATCCATGTATTTTATACGTTAAATTTATAATTAATTGCTTAAATCTTTTTTCTTTTCTTCAAACTCTTTTTTATCTATTTCTCCTTTGGCATATCTTTCTTTCAAAATATCAAGAGCTTTATTATTATCCATCCCGCTCGTTTTATTGCTACGAACAAACCAAACAATAAAATAAATAACTACTGCCCAAAATAATATCATCATAATTCCACCTCCAAACCAGCTCATCATGCTCCCTGCGCCCCACCCTTCATAACTATTATATAATCCATACATCATAATATTTTTTTAATTAATTAATAATAATTTTTCGACCTTATCTAACTTAAATTGGCGCTTTTTCAGGCGCTCTATTGTTATTCGTTTCAATAAATTCCTTAATTTTTGCCTCATCAACCGTCTGAAGTTTGAGAAGATAACCCCATGATGTTAATGCGACAGGCACATCTAAATCTTTCCGTGCTAACATTATTTTTTTTCCAGAAGCGCTTTGAAATGCGCTTATAATTTTATCTACTTCGTTTTGCTCCAACCCTTCTTTATACCAAACAACTACTGCGCCATGCTCCATACTATGAAGCACAAGCTCATCAGGGACTGGCTCATCTTTAATTCCAGGTCCTGCTACACCAGCCCAATGTGGACCAGAGGTCGGGGGATTTGATTTATATGCCGGATGTGTATCGTTACGACCAACATGTTTGGCACCTTCATCTGCCATTTTTTCCCCCATTAAAGGTTTATTAAGCTTATTACTATTTTTGGTCCCTTCTTTACTGGAAAACCATATTCCACCAATTATAATAACCAATGTTAATAGTCCAATCCCTCCAATTATTTTATGTTCTGTCGTCATAATATTTTTTATTGCTAAAATTTATAATTTTTTATATTCCGCATCCGTTCTGTTGTTGTTTTGGCAAAACAACTTGCGAAGCGATATTTTGATATCCTTGCGCGCTGGAGTAATCAATACCAAGCATTTCTTGCGGATTTACATCTTTCCAATCAACACCTTTGTTTTTCATATAGGTTGCAATAGTAAGATAAGTGTCAGGAAACCAATAAGAATTAACTGCTAAGGCCGTTTTCCACATTTCTTGTTCGCTGAGACCTTGTGAAGCCATTAATTCTAAAAGTCCGAGCATAGCCATTCCGTGATTACAATCAGGAAAATGAGTTGAATTACCACAACATGGTCTATAAATACCCTTTGATATTTTTTCCACAAGAACCTGTTGTTCAAGTGTCAAATCAAGCAACTTGTGCCTACTATAATGATCCATTACATCCCCTTTACTCAACGTCCAACCACCAGTAGATGCAAAATTTTGCGCTCCGCCATAAGCTGGATTTGTCATTTCGCCAGTTTCTAAAATAGAATTTTTATTTGCAAGACCAAGAGCCCAAAATAAATTTAGGATATATGGAGCGTTATCTTTGGTAATTTTAAGTTTTCCGTTATTTTGACTCAAGAGAAGTTTTTTATATTCATCGGTAAATTGTCCCCTACTTTCATATATTGCTTTAAATTTTTTTTCATCAATTACACCTGTGCTAATTAATTTTGTTCCAAGATTTCCCCAGACGACAGGCAATACTATTCCATCACTAGGTAAAACTTTCTCTTCTAATTCAGACATTGGAGTTCTGTTTTGATTTATCGTGATATTTTCTTTTTGTTGCATTTTAACTTTTAACTTTCCTGTATATATCAAAGCACCAGCAAAAACAAGAGTAGTGATAATAATACTTGCGGGAAGAAAATATTCTTTTGGTAATTTTATGTTCATAAATTTAGATAAAGAAAATTAAGACACCAATAATAATCATTGCCAAACCGGTCCAAAATCGCACTCCTTGCATATTTGTTTTTTTCCATTCTTGCATTTTGTCCACAATTGTTTTATCAGCTGTTATCCAAAGCACTGCTACCAGAGGAATGATAAGAATCAGATTGTAGAGCGTTAAGTAACCAAATCCGCTGAAATAAGTAACTTGATCGCGAAGTAAACCAATGACCATAAGGTATGGTCCGCCCATACAAGGAAACTGACAAATACCTACTAACAAACCTAAACCAAACGCAGCTGGAAAAGACGCTTTTTCCATCAGCCGTCCCATTGCAGTATGAGAAACTGATGGAATTTTTAATTTAACTGGGAAGTTTGGAAAAAGATAATTTATAAGATTTATAATTCCAAACACAATCAAAAGTGAAGCTCCAAGTTTTCCCATAAAATGAGGCGTGTTAAAAAGATGCAAAACTTCCAGAATGCCGAGACCGATCAAGAGATACGCTATAAAAATTCCAGCGACATATGTTCCGCCTATTTGAAGAATTTTTTTTCTGGTCATCTGTATACCGAACAGAAACGCAATTGTAATAAGAAGAATCGAAAACGAACATGGATGAACACTGTCAAGAAGCGCAGAGATTAAAACCAGAGGTAAAAGCCATGCGCCATTATTACTTAAGTCCCAGATAAGTGAAGCAGTGCTTCCGCTATTCTTCAAAAGAACTATTCCAACAATAGCAACAATCAAAAGAATTAATATTATTATTATTTTTTTCATATTTATTTAAGGAGTTACTGTAGCTTTTATTTCAAGTTCAAGCGTACTACCAGAACCATCTGTCAGATAAATAAATCTGTCAATCTGGCCTACCCCGGCAGGTCCGTGCGCCAGCGGATTATAAACGACCTTTATGTCTCTTGATTCTCCGGTCTTTATAACTTCATTTGCTTTTGATACTGGACCGCCATGACCAACCATTCCAAATGGACCTTTTTCTCCGTTTACACCTTCAATATAAGCAACCGTACACATACATGAGGTAGTCACACTTTCAAGATTTACATCTTTATCTGTGAGATTTGTAATTTTGAATTTTGTTTCCACATTGCCGCCGTTTATTTTAATTGTACCGAAATCATAAAATTTTTCTGTAGCGACAAGAAAACTTTTTGAAACATTTGATGTTGAAGTATTTTTGACAGAACCAACTGTACCACCTTTTATGGAATAACCCCAAACATAAAGTCCTACAATAAAAAGAATTACGATAAGAGTAGAGATAGTGATTTTTGTTTTCATAAAGTTTAAATAATTAGATAAATAAAAAAAATTCTAAACTAAGAATCTTTTGATATCTCAAAAACTCCAAATGAGTAATTTGAAACGTTGCTTACAATAGAGACGGGCTATTTTCAAAAAGAGAAAGCCAGCGTAATGTTTTTTTATTATGAATTATATAAGGTGGAAAATTAATAACACGTCCAATATAGATTGGGGGTTTATATAAAAAATAATCAATAAAAAATATAAAAATAGCACTTGCAATAAGAAGTAAATAAAAAAATAAAATTATTATATTAGAATATGCCGGTATATTAAAAAATGATTTGTATGCAGAAATATGATTAAAAATTGTAGTAAGCGTATCTTTAACACAAAGCGATGCTCCAAAGGTAGAAAAAGGACAGCTATTTTGCATGTTCCCATCTGATCTATGCGCCATAACAGAAAAACCTAAAAACACTACTGTCAAAAAAAATACAAGTATGAGCAATGCGATAATTTGTTTATACTTATGGATAGATAACACAATTTATAGTATATACCATTGGAGAGTTTAGTCAAACAACAGACCTTATTTAGATTTTGTCTCTTTAAGTTTAAAAGATCCCTTTACACGAGATTCAAGCTCATCTATCCCATGAAAACCGGTTAATACATCTTCATCAATAACCAATGCAGGAAGTTTTGTATCTTCTATTTTATATATTTGAAGCATAGATTTTACTGTAGAAAGATTGATGCTGTAATCAAATGAGTAAACACGAAGTTCTGGATATTTATCTCTGAGAGCTGAAAGGACTAACCCCTGCTTCTCACATTCACTGCAATTTTCTGCTGTTGTATAAAAATAAAGAATAAATACGGACTTTGTATTACAACGTATAGAAATCTTTTTTGTTAAAAGATAATCTTTAATTTCAAGAAGAGAGTAATATTTTTTCAGATACGAAACTGTGTCCGTCATTCCTAGATTTTCCTGTCCCCATTCTAATTTACGTCCAAGTTCACCAAGCTCACCAGAGAGTACAGAATCAGAAATATTCTTGCAAGAAAGTTCTGAAAGTAATGAAAATTGAGTCTCAGAAGAAAGAATGTCAATAGATATCTTATCTTGAATTAATTTCAATTGATCAATTTTTTTATTACCAAAATAATTACTAACATAACTAGCACTTAAAAAGAGCCCAACTGTGAATAAAAAAACGATTAAATATTTTTTCCAATCAATGTGATTATCTGTCATATATTTATCTCCAAGCTGGTTTTCTGGATATAATAGTATTATAAACAGCTTTCAAAAGCCAAAGTGGACCGATAATACTAAAAATTAAAGTGTAATAAATCATACTGAAAGAAAAACTCCATTTCCCTTCAACCATTTTCTTTCCTAAAATTATTGATAAAATAACAAGAAGATATAGTATAATAATAATAAACGATAAAGATTGAATATTTATAAAAAATGGATCAAAGAAATTTATTTTACTGGTAAAATGAAAGCCTATGGTTTTAAACTCTATAATTTTTGAAAATAATAAGCTACCAAAATTATATACCATCTTTCCAAAAAGAAAACTAACAGCCAGAATAGAAATGATATTAAAGGGCAAAGTAAAAAAAGAAAAATTACCGTATTTTCTCCTAAAAATTATTTTACGATAGTCAATCGTATTATTTATAAAACCGTAAATCCAACGCAATCTTTGTTTATAGAGCTTTACCGTCGTTCCAGGAATATTAGTATAAACATAAGCATCATTACATTGTTCTATCTTATAATGATTTTCTTGCATCCTATAAGCAATTTCCATATCTTCAGTATTATGAGCATGTCGATAAGGACCTAGATTATCAAAAACTTTTTTACGAAATATGGTAAGTGGCCCCGGAGTCACATGAATAGCCCCCAAAAAACTAAGCATTTTTTTAATATAGGCAGACATATTGTATTCAGCTTTTTGCGCATTTTGAATTATATTTTCAGAATTTAAAGCTAAAATAGATGGCGACACTGCCATAATATTAGAATCTCTTTCAAAATAGCTCATAATACGGGCAAGAGATTCAGGATCTGCTATAGAATCAGCATCAAGACATCCTAAAAAATCAGTCTCAACATTCTCAAGACCTAAATTAAGCGCAGTGTATTTCCCACCGTTTTCTTTATGAAAAATTTTTATATTAGAATATTTTTCAAATTTTTTAATTACATCCAAAGTCTTGTCTGTAGAACCATCGTCAATTAAAAATATTTTAATTTTATTTTTTGGATAATTTAAAGTTAAAAGTGAGCGTACTGTCTTATAAAGAGTCGTCTCTTCGTTCCAACAAGGAACAATAACTGTCACTTTTGGATATTTAACAAGCTTTATAGCTCCGTTTCTGATAATTATCTTTTTCCTGTTTTCTAGAAAGGTAATCAAAAAAAACATCTGCACATAAACAGACAAAAAAGTTAATATATAAAACACAATATTTGAAATTGAAATCATATTTATATTAATAATATAACATTTTAAAGGCAAAAAGCAAACTAAAAAAGAGCCCCGATTTGAATCGGGGCTCTTTTTAAAAAACTGTCTTTAATTACATACTTCCTTCTGTTTTATTTGCTTCTGAATTTGCGCAGGAAGCACAGACACACATACTACACTTACAACCAAAAATCATCAAAACAGCTGAAATACCTACAAATACATAAACTACTGCTTCAAGCACAGGTATAGAGCCAAGAACTATATTAACAACGTTCCAGCCTCCTACATTACCTAAAAGCATCCCTAAACCTATCAAACCCCAGTTAACACCGCCAATGATTACTAAAATTTTAGTAATCCAATGCACAGTACAACCACCTTTACTACAACAACTTTTACACATAATAATTTATAGGCTTTAGGAAATTTAGGCTTTAGGCATTAGCATTTTGTTTTGCTAGAGCCTAGCGCCTAACTACCTAGCGCCTGTTAGTTTATAATGGACCTTTAATAATATATAATAATTATATCATATCCCAAAAAACACTTCAACAAGATGTCAATACTAGTCAAAATAGTTTTTCAATCTTGCAATTTTTTCATGTTGGCGGAGTTTTTCGTGAACTTTAGCTTCTATTTGACGAATGCGTTCACGAGTGACACCAAATTCCTCTCCCACCCTCTCAAGAGTATGTTGAATACCATCAACTAATCCATAACGCATTTCAAGTATTTTGCATTCTTTCGGATTAAGTTCATTTAAAACTTCACGAATCTGATCAGATAAAATTCTTCTGGAAGATTCTTGATCTGGACGTAAAATTTTATCATCTGGAATAAAATTTTCAAGGGTTGATTTATCATCATCATCCCCTACTGGTTGCTCGAGAGAAATAGTTTCTTGGCTGATATTTTCAATTACGTGAATTTTTTCAACAGGGATGCCCATTTCTGTAGCGATCTCCTCTGCTAATGGTTCTCGGCCTAAATCTTGGCTAAGTCTTCGATATGTTTGTTTATATTTTGAAATAGTCTCAACCATGTGCACCGGTATGCGAATAGTCCTACTCTGATCAGCTAATGCGCGAGTAATAGACTGACGAATCCACCAAGTAGCATAAGTAGAAAATTTATATCCTTTTGTCCAATCAAATTTTTCAACTGCTTTAAATAATCCTAAATTCCCTTCTTGAATCAAATCCAAAAGACTTAAATTAGCGCTTCTTCCCACATATTTCTTGGCAATTGAAACCACTAGACGCAAGTTTGCTCTAGCTAATAAATTTTTTGCTTCTAAATCACCCAACTCTATACGCTTGGCAAGATCTTTCTCATCCACTGCGTGAATAAGCGCATATTGTCCTATCTCTTTTAGATACATTTGAATAGAGTCATGAATAGTAGATTTATTTAAATCTTTATCAGGAACATCATTATCAAGATTAAGTAAATTTCCACCTTCTAATACATCTATCCCAGCGACTGCAAATTTTTCATAAAGTTCATCCAGAAAGAAAATATTGTTTTCAATATCAGGAAAAGTTTTTAATATTTCGTCATAAGT
>JBBUIR010000037.1:0-8101 GCA_038055245.1 Patescibacteria group bacterium
CTATAGTTTTTGTCCCTTCCATCATTAAAGAATTGCATTTAGTACATATTTTACCAGTAGGTTTTGCTTTTATCGCATATTTACAATCAGGGTAATTTGAACAAGAATAAAATATTCCAAATCTCCCGCGTCTTTCTGAAATATCTCCTTTTTTACAAAGAGGACAAATGACTCCCGTTCTTTTTCTGGCTTCCTCCGCTTCGTTTTTTTTGATAAATTTACATTTTGGATAACGTGAACATGAAATAAAAGTTCCAGTTCCATCACGTCTTTCGCGTACAATAAGTTTTCCGCCCCCGGATTTTCCTTTTTTCTCTCCACACTCCGGACACATTTCTCCTGTTTCTTTAGGACCTTCTAATTCCATGCCATCCAGTTTGAGAGCTCCGGTACAATCCGGATATCTGGCGCAAGAATAAAATTTACCAGCGCGAGAAAGTTTTATAATCATTTTACCGCCGCATTTTGGACATTTTATATTTTCTGGCGCATCGCCTAAATTTGTTGCTTTTTCCAATTTTTCTTTTGATTTCACATCTTTAGAAAATGGTCCGTAAAAATCTCTAAGAGTTTTTTCATATTCCCGTTCCCCGCGAGAAATTTCATCCAATTCATCCTCCATTTCTGCGGTAAAGCTATCGGAAATATATTTCATAAAATGTTTCTCTAAGAAGTCAGATACAACTTCACCGACATCAGTAGGGAAAAGAGTTTTGCCTTCCTTTCTTACATATTCTCTATCTTCCAAAGTTTTCATTATGGAAGCGTATGTGGATGGCCTACCGATATCTCTTGCTTCGAGTTCTTTTATTAAACCTGCTTCACTATATCTATTTGACGGTTCAGTGAATTTTTCTTCTTTTATAAGATTAAGCAATTTTAATTTTTCTCCGGCTTTAACTTCTGGCAATTCTATATCTTCTCCGACACTATCTTTATCTACTTCCAACCATCCGGAAAAAAGTATCCGTGAACCAGTCGCAGTGAAGTCAGGAAACCAAAGATTTTTATTTTTATCTGGTATAAATGCTATTGGGGGCAAGATATCTTTTTTATAAAATTCTTCTAGAGTTGCGCTTATTTTTGTTTTCAACAATCTTGCATCAGTCATTTGTGACGATACAGCGCGTTCCCAAATCAATCTATAAAGTCTTCCTTGCTCATCCGTACCAGCTCCTAAATTTTCTATATGAGTTGGACGTATTGCTTCGTGCGCTTCTTGAGCATTCTTTGATTTAGTTTTATAAATTCGCGACTGAGCATATTTGTTCCCATATTTTTTTTCGATAAGAGAAATAATTTGTGATTGCGCGATTGCAGATAAGTTCGTGCTATCTGTTCGCATATATGTAATGTGTCCAGCTTCATAAAGTTTTTGCGCTATTTGCATTGTCCTGGAAGGGGAATACCCGAGCCGTGAACTTGCAGTTTGTTGTAATGTAGAAGTAGTAAAAGGCGCGCGCGGAGATCTTTTTTGTTCTGATTCTTTTATATCTTTTATTAACCAATTTCTTTTTTTACCTTCTTCTAATATTTTTTGAACTAATTTTTCGTCTCTTGGTTCTTCCGAACAATACAGGGTCAATTTTCCCTTTTTAGGTGTTTCAAAAAGACCTAATATTTTCCAATATTGTTCAGGGATAAAAGCGCGAATTTCGCGTTCACGTTCCATTATTATACGAAGTGCAGGGGATTGGACTCTACCTGCTGAGAGTCCATAGCGTACTTTTTTCCAAATAAGACCAGAAAGATCATAACCAACAAGCCTATCCAAAACGCGTCTGGCTTCCTGCGCTTTTCTTAAAGCTGTATCAATATTTCTAGGATTTTTTAATGCTTCTTCAACTGCTTCTTTAGTTATTTCATAAAAGACTACACGTTTAATTGGTGCTTTTACTTTTTTATCTGCATTTAATAATTCTTCAATATGCCAAGCGATGGCTTCTCCTTCGCGATCCGGGTCTGTGGCTAAAAATATTTCACTTGCTTTTTCTCCTAAAGATTGAAGTTCATGAACAATTTTTTCCTTGCCTTTGGAAATTTCATAATGTGGTATAAATCCACCTTTAATATCTATCGCTTCTTTATTTGATTTGGGTAAATCGCGAATATGTCCAATAGAAGCACGCACTGTGTATGCGCCTTCCAAATACCTTTCTATAGTCTTTGCTTTTGATGGTGATTCAACGATTAATAATTTCATAAGAATTAGGTATTAGGTGCTAGTGACTAGTTGCTAGATAATGATAAAAATACTAGAACCTAAAACCTAGAAACTAACTTCAAGTATTACACGAAATAGTTTTTTTTTGCAAATCAAGCCAATCTAATCTCACCCATTTCTTCTTTTATTAATTCTTTTATTTCCATTATGGAAAGTATTGCATTGGTATTTGGAATTGGCATTTTCATTGCACGGATTAAATCATCACGAGGCACTGGTTCGCGTAGTAAACTTATTACTTTTTTCTCTTCTGGCGATAAATCTAAAAACAATCTTGCTTGTTTTTCTTCATCTTTTGGTTTTTCAAACCCCAAAGCTTCCAACACATCTTCCGCGCAGGTCACAGGTGTAGCGCCTTGGCGAATTAATTTATTTGTGCCTTTTGAAGATAGTGAAAAAATTGACCCAGGCACAGCAAGCACATCTCTATTATATTCTGTAGCGAGCCGCGCAGTAATGAGCGTGCCGGATTTTTCCTCTGCTTCTATTATCAGTACAGACTTGGAAATACCTGCCATCAGACGATTGCGCATAGGAAAACTCCATTGAGTCGCTTTAAAATCCGGTTCAAATTCTGAAATTAAGCATCCGCCGTTTTCTACTACTTCTTTCATTATTCGAACATTTGTTTTTGGATACATTGCCTCGTCAGAAAGTCCTGATCCTGGAAAAACTATAGTTTTGAGTCCAGTTTGCATTGCTTTTTTATGCGCTATGGTGTCTATGCCCATAGCAAAACCGGAAACTATCGCTATTGGATATCCTTTCAAACCTGCAATTATTTTTTCGCAGGATTCGCGTCCATATGAAGTGAATTTGCGTGAACCAACTACACATAAATAAATTAAATTTTCTTTAGGTAATTCACCTATAATATAAAGTTGTTCTGGCGGTTGGGGAATTTCTAGAAGAGCCTTAGGAAATTCTTTTTTTTGTAATTTTTTGATTTGCATAAAAATTAATTAAGGAAATTTAAAAGATTTCTGAGCCTTCGCCCTCGGAGACCGTGAGGACAGGGAACCCACGACTCTTAAAATCTTTTAAATTTCCTTAATTCTTTCTTGCTTTTCATTATAACAGTATTTGTGTATAATATAAACATGTTAGACATCAAATTCATCCGCGAAAATAAAAAAATAGTGCAAGATGGAGCAAAAAAGAAATATATTAATATTGATATTGGAAAATTACTAGAGCTTGATGACCAACGTCTTAAAGAACTGAAAGAAGTGGAAGATTTAAGAAGCGAAATAAATAGGGTTTCAAATGATGTTGCCACTGAAAAAGATTTAACTAAAAGAACGCAATTAATCAGTGAAATGCGCGCAGTCAAGGAAGACATTAAGCAAAAAGAAGAAAAACTAAGAGCAACAATGGAAGAATGGCAGAAATTAATGTTACAAGTTCCAAATGTTCCGGATATTTCCGTTCCCGATGGAAAAAGTGAAGAAGAAAATCTGGAAATCAGAGCTTGGGGTGAAAAACCTGTATTTAACTTTACTCCTAAAGATCATGTCGCTATTTTAGAAAGTCTTGATTTGGCTGATTTTGAACGAGGCACGAAAGTTTCCGGTTTCCGCGGTTATTTTATGAAAAATGACGGGGCGTTATTATTTTTCGCCCTTTGGCAATATTTTTTAGATTATTTTGTGAGCCAAGGATATACTCCGATGATTGTGCCATCACTTGTGAGAAAAGAAGCGTTAATGGGTACTGGATATTTACCGCAAGGTGAAGATGATTTATATAAGACACAAGATGGAGAATATTTAGCCGGCACTGCGGAAGTTGCAATGATGTCTTATTTTTCCGGGGAAGTTGTATCCAAAAAATTGCTTCCAATGAAGTTTATCGCTTTCTCGCCTTGTTTCAGACGTGAAGCGGGGAGTCATGGAAAAGATGTAAAAGGACTCATAAGGGTTCATGAATTTTTTAAACTGGAACAAGTTTTATTATGTGAGGCTAGTCATGAAGAATCTGCTAAATTACATGAAGAAATAACCAGCCATGTCGAACATTTGATACAAGAATTAAAAATTCCATATCGTGTTGTCGCTAATTGCGGTGGAGATCTCGGTCTGGGTCAAGTAAAAAAATACGATTTAGAAACCTGGATGCCGTCTCAAAATAAATATCGTGAGACCCATTCTTCATCTTATTTTCATGATTTTCAAGCTCGCAGGCTTAATATTAAATACAAAGATGAAGATGGAAAATCAAAATATGTTCATTCTTTAAATAATACGGCTTGCGCTACTTCTCGATTACCGGCCGCTATTTTAGAAAATTATCAGCAAGCTGATGGTACCGTAAAAATTCCAGAAGTTTTAAAAAAATATATGGGAAATAAAGAGTTTATAAAGTAGAAAGTTCATAAAGTTATAAAGTAAATAGAATGAAAAATAGAAGTGTTTTAAGTTCTCCGCGTTTTTTAGAACTAAAAAAGAAAAAACGTCAAACTTTTGTAAAAAAGATATTTTTTTTGTTTTTTTTGTTCGTTTTAATTTTGGTTGGTTTATCTTTTTTGGCTAAATGGCAAAAATTAAATATAAACAATATTCAAATCTCCGGTAATAAAGTTGTGGAAACAAAAATGATTGAAAAAATTGTGCAAGAAAAAATTTCTGGTAATTATTTTTATTTTTTTCCAAAAACAAATTTTATATTTTATCCTAAAAAAGAAATAGTTGATGAGTTAACTACTAAATTTAAAAGAATTAAAAATATTTCTATTAGTATTTCAAATTTAAAAACATTAGATATTTCTTTAATAGAACGAACAGCTTTATATACATACTGCGGTCTTGCCCCAGCGGAATTAGATGATAAAAATCAAAAATGTTATTTTATGGATGATAGCGGTTATATTTTTGATGAAGCGCCTTATTTTTCCGGAGAAGTTTATTTGAAGTTTTACGGAAAGACTGGTGCATATTTTTTTGAACCGAATTTTTCAAAATTAATTTCATTAAAAGAAACGTTAGAAAAAATTAATGTAAAACCGGCTACATTTTACATAGAAAATACTGGAGATATAAAAGTATTTCTTTCTTCTACTACTACTGAATTAGGTCCAGAAATTATTTTTAAAGCTAACGCTGATTTTAATCAAATAGTAGAAAATTTGCAATCAGTTTTGACTACAGAACCCTTACAAACAGAATTCAAAACAAAATACTCTTCGCTTCTCTTTATTGATCTTCGTTTTGGGAACAAAGTGTATTATAAATTTAAATGAATAATTTAGGATTTTGGAAAAAACTTAATAAACCTTTTTTCTGCCTTGCACCAATGTCGGATGTCACCGATATCGCTTTTCGTTATATCCTGGCGAAATATGGCAAGAATAGAGAAAATAAAAATAGTATTGTTTTTTGGACAGAATTTGTGTCAGCCGATGGTTTATGTAATAAGCTTGCTAAAAAGAAGTTATCTCACATATTAAAATATTCAGAATCCGAGAGGCCGATTATGGCTCAAGTTTTTGGCGCTAATCCCGAAAACATGGAAAAGGCTTGCCGATATATTGCCAGTCTTGGTTTTGATGGAATAGATATAAATATGGGATGTCCGGATAAATCAGTAGTAAGCCAAGGGGCTGGAGCGGGATTGATAAAAACTCCACAACTTGCAAGAAAAATTATACAGGCGGCTCATGCAGGAATAAAGTCTGCCGGAAGTCATATTCCAGTATCGGTTAAAACAAGAATTGGTTTTAATAAAGAGGAAATAAATACTTGGATAGGAGAACTGACAAAAGAAGACATCTCCGCTTTAACAATTCATTTGCGTACTTCTAAAGAATTGTCACTCGTTCCGGCAAATTGGGATTACATTAAAAAAATAAAGGAACTTATAAAAAAAAGTGGAAAAGAAATACTGCTCATTGGTAACGGTGATGTCGTAGATATTGATGACGCTAGGAAGAAATATAAAGAATATGGTTGCGATGGAGTGATGATAGGTCGTGGAGTTTTTGGTAATCCATGGTTTTTTAGCGAAAAAAAGCAAGACCTTGAATCTTCAAAAAGGTCTTGCCTTGAGGAGCGACTTCTAGTTTTAATAGAACACACACAGATTTTTGATAAAGAACTTTTAGGGCCTAAGCATAAGAATTTTTCTGTTATGAAAAAACATTTTAAAGCGTATGTAAATAGTTTTGACGGGGCAAAGAAATTGCGCGCAAAATTAATGGAAACCAATAGTTCTAAAGAAGTGGAGAGAATAATTAATGATTTTTTAAAAAAAATTTGATATAGTTAATTTATGCACGATTTAGCTTTATATCGCAAATACAGGCCTAAAAGCTTCAAGGAAGTCGTAGGGCAAGACCATATTGTGAAAGTTTTAGAAAGCTCAGTGGAAACAAATAAAGTTTCTCATGCTTATCTTTTTGTCGGTAGTCGCGGTACAGGAAAAACTTCTGTTGCTAGAATTTTTGCCAAAGATATCGGGGTCTCGGAAAACGACCTTTATGAGATAGATGCCGCTTCCAATCGGGGAATTGAAGACATTAGAACCCTTCGGGATGGCGCTAGAGTCTTGCCTTTTGATTCAAAATACAAGGTTTATATCATAGACGAGGTGCATATGCTCTCTAAAGACGCTTGGGGAGCATTGTTGAAGACTTTGGAAGAACCGCCTAAACATGTTATTTTTATTTTAGCCACGACAGAAATTCATAAAGTGCCGGAAACAATTATATCTCGTTGTCAGGTTTTTACTTTTAGAAAAGCTTCCGATTTGGCTTCCAGAAATATGGTTTTGGAAGTTTCCAAAAAAGAAGGCTTTGAATTAGATGCTGGTTCGGCTGAACTTATAGCTATATTAGGTGATGGTTCATTCCGTGATGCTTTGGGTACTCTGCAGAAAGTTTTAAATTTTTCTAAAACTAAAAAAGTAAAAAGGGAAGATGTAGAAAAAATAACCGGAGCGCCAAAAACAGTTTTGGTTAATGATTTTATTTCCGCAATTGCCGAAAAAAATCTGGAAAATGGAATCTTGACCATCAGAAAAGCTGCCGCTGAGAACTTAGATATGAAACTTTATTCTAAATTGATTATAGAAAAGTTTCGTATGGCAGTAATTTTAAAATATGCTCCAAAATTGGAAAAGGAAATGATGGGTGATTTAGGAGAAGAAGATTTAGAGTTTTTGAAAAAATTAGTAGCTGAGGATAAGGAGGGTTTGCTTCGTTCAAAAGCACTTTCAATTTTACTTGAAGCTTATAGCGAGATTGACCACGCGTTCGTTTCTGAACTTCCGCTCGAACTTGCTTTGGTGAAGATAATAAGTAAAGATAAGGAAGTTGTTTAATAACATTGGGAGATCGTCTAACGGTAGGACAGCGGCCTTTGAAGCCGTGAATCTTGGTTCGATTCCAAGCCTCCCAGCTCGTGTTTTTCAGCTTAATTTTGGTATAATAAAATTATGGAAACTTTTGACGTAAATAAAGTTGAAAATAAAGAAGAACTGCCAATAGTTGAAACAGTTCGAGCAGCACTTTTTTATCGTGGAAAATTCCTACTATTACAAAAAGCTGTTAACTCAAAAAATCCTGGAGCTTTAGAATTCCCAGGAGGGAAAATAGATGAAATTAAAGAAAAAGATTCTACTGTTGAGGAACAGCTAAAAGCAACAATAAAAGAAGTTCAGGAAGAAACTGGTTTGGACGTTGAAAACCTGCCAATAGAAAAGATAGAGAGTTTTGAAAGTTATTTTGAGACCACTGGAAAAGATGGTGTACTGTTAAAATTCAAACGTATCACCCATCTTTTTTTAATCCGACTGCCGGACACAGAAGAAATTAATTTAAGAATAAATGAAACAAAAAATGAAAAGGAAGAATCTGAAGATAACCATAAAGACAGCAGATGG
>JBBUIR010000038.1:0-1390 GCA_038055245.1 Patescibacteria group bacterium
GAAAGAAAATATTGTTTTCAATATCAGGAAAAGTTTTTAATATTTCGTCATAAGTAATAAATCCTCTCTTTCGTCCTTTTTCTATAAGTTCATTTGAAATGCGAGCAAATATATCTGCTTTTCTTTTGGTAGAAGTAGATTTCTTTATAGCCTTATTTTTAAAGGTTTTTTTAACTTTTTTAACTACTTTCTTTTTTTTTGTCTTTTTTACTTTAGACTTTATAACTTTTCTCTTTAATTTTTTCTTTTTTGTTTTTTTCATATATCTTTTTAATTAACGACCACGATTATTTTTAATTTCTTCTTTTCTTTTATTCATTTCATTTATCTTTTTTAGAATTTCTATTTCTTCTTTTTTGCCTTTAAAATTATTAAATTCTATCATTTTTTTATTCAATTCTTCATTTAAATACTCTTCTTCAATATTTAATAACATCTCATTTACATCTTTCTGCAAACTTCCGCTATTTGAATAAAATTCTTCCGCTTCATAAATCAAATCTTCTTTTATATTTTTATAAGTTTCTTTTACTTTATTTAATTTTTTAAAAATCAATTCCGGATCCACTGTTCTATTTTGCATACTCTCTTGCCAAAAAGCTATGCCTAAAAGTCTGCGTTCAATTGAGTCTTTTCTAACCCTTTTTTCAATATTTTCTATAGCAGTTTTTGTTTCTTCTGTTTCATATTTTAATTCAGACTTGACTTTCTTTAAATCTTCTAAAAGGGCATTTTCGGATATGCCAGACTTATTGCTAATAAGCGTAATAAAATGCGATTTTTCTATTGAACTTTCAAGGGCATCAATATATGATAATATTTTATCTTTTATTTCTCTTCCAACTTTACGCGCATCTTCTTTGTGACTATATAAAACTTTGTCTAGAAGAAATTCTATTATGTGTTTTGAATTACGGATTACTGTATGCCATACATCTACTCCATTTTTTGAAATTAAATCTGCTGGATCAACACCTTCCGGCATAGAAACAACTTTTACATCCATTCCAAGAGAAAGAGCTATCTTGCCCGCACGCGAAGATGCATTAAATCCTGCGCGATCCGCATCAAAAGCAAGAATAATATTTGGAGAAAGGCGACGTAATAATCCTAAGTTTGAAACAACATTTTCTTTTGAAACTGTAGAATCTGAAAACGCTGTTCCGGAAGTCGCAACAGTGTTTCTAAATCCTGCTTGATGAGATAAAACTAAATCCATTTGTCCTTCAACTAATATAGAAAAATTATTTTTGCGGATTGAATCTTTAGCTTTATCTAATCCATAAAGAACTGCTGATTTGCTAAAAATAGGCGTGTCAGGACTATTTAAATATTTTGCAGATTTACCGTCATCAACAAAAATTCTTCCAGAAAAAGCAATAATGCGACC
>JBBUIR010000039.1:0-5014 GCA_038055245.1 Patescibacteria group bacterium
TTTTATCTCCTTTTTCTTCATCAATATAATCAAGTTTATGATTTTTTAAATCAAAGTCCGTTCTATAAGCAAGACCAAAAAGCTCTTTTCTGCCAAATGGATAATCAAATTCAAAATCCACTGTTCTTTTAGAATAATGCGCTCTATCTTTATCAGCAACTTCAAGCTCATGAACTTTACTCATATCTATTCCTACTTCTTCCATCCATTCAAGCATTTCACCTTTCCAATATTCAAAATATTTTCCCCAATTTTCATTTCTTACAAAATATTCTATCTCCATCTGTTCAAATTCACGAACTCGAAAAATAAAATCTCTGGGAGTTACTTCGTTTCTGAAAGCTTTCCCTATCTGAGCCATACCGAATGGAAGTTTCGGATGAAAGGCATCCACTGTGTTTTTAAAATTCACAAACATGCCCTGCGCTGTCTCTGGACGTAAATACGATATAGCGCTTGAATCTTCTGATGCGCCAACTTTTGTTTGAAACATCATGTTGAATCGTTTTGCTTCTCCTAATTCTCCCCCACAATTTGGACAAGATGGCTCCTTAAGGTCCGACCTTTTCCCGCCATTAGAGACGTCGAACGTCTCTAATTGATCAGTACGAAATTTTTCTTTACACTTTTCACATTCCACCATCGGATCGGAAAAATTAGCAACATGCCCCGCATTTTGCCAAACTTCCTGACGCATTAATATCGCTGTATCAATACCATACACATCGTGTCTGTTATCTACAAATTTTTTCCACCAATATTGCTTAACATTATTTTTCAGAGCTACTCCAAAATGCCCCCAGTCATAAGTACCGGCAAGTCCCCCGTATATTTCTGAACCGGAAAAAATAAAACCTCGTCTTTTGCAAAGCGAAACTATTTTTTCCATCAAATTGTTTTCTTTTTTTTCCATATTTTTTACTGAACAACTCTGCTTCCATTAATTGGAAAATTAGGGTCATTCAAAAGTCGAGTATTAAGTGATGCTTTATTGACTCTTACATCCACATTAGCAAAATCATCGTGTCCGGTCAAAATTGTATCATTTATAATAGTAGGTTCCGTTCCGACTTGAGAGAGTGAAGGAGTGAATTCTATTTGAAAAGAAATATCTCTCCCTGCTTCGGTAATACCAGTGCCCTTGGGAATTCCACCCACATTCCAAACTATTTCTTTTATAGAAGCATCATAGGTAAAATCTTCTGTTGTTGGAGAAAATGGACCTACAAATCGCATCCATGGTGGGAGGGTAGAACGTACTTGTACCTTTGAAATATTATTTGCAGTATTGGAAAGAGACCAAATAATATTATAAGTCGTTTTTTGTTCTACTTTTGGAGGTATTGACCCACTATTTACAAAAGGTCCAGAATAAAAAAGAGCTTTAGTTGAAAGTCCGACATCAGAAATAATTTTCACAATTTTAGACTCTGAGTTATTTAATTCTGTAACAACACCATTTTGCGCTTGTTGGCCTGTAATAAAAACATCTATATTAATAGAAGGAAGAGATATAATTCCACCTGAAGCAGAGAAAAGTGAAAGGGGAGAAAAAGAAAAAGATACAGCCCCAGAATCACCTGGGTTTACTTCCATAAATTTACTCTGAGAATTTTTATCCCAAACTATCAAATCTTGTGATGAATTATAAAAACCTTGTCCCGCAAATATTGTTGCGCGATTAACCCCATTACCGGAAATTTTTGCGCGAATTTCTAAATTATTTATCTTTGTCTCTAAATTATTTACCCACTGTATTTGTCCTTGAATTGGAGTCTTAGTATCTATCGCATATTCTCTTTGATATATGCCATTTATAAGAAGTTTAGCTTCAATTGAAGACTTTTTTATTATGACAGTATGTTCTAAAGAATTAAAAACAATTTCAATCAAAGACTTATCTGATGGAGATTGAGATCCGCTCCGCACGCGAAATACTTTTTCTTCTCCATCAAAAACGTCAAGCATTTTGCCAAGTATGGAAATATTACGTTCTGCCCCAGGCGCGAGATCTCCCAGTTTCCAAACATTATTACCTAAAAATGGCGCAGGCATCGCTTTTACAAATTGAAAACCAACTGGATAATCAATCTTAAGAAGTATTTTTGAAATTGATTTAGTGGCATTTAATGTAGCTTTCACATTAAGAGTAATATCTTGGTTTGAACTTGCTTCAAGAGGAGCATCAATTGAAAGATTTATCGGCGTTGAATTTATAGAAATTTCATAAAGCTTATCTTTTACAAAAATAGCATTTGATCCTTCTACTCTATATTCAAGAAAAATTTTTATCTGACGCACGCTTCCTTGTTCACCAAACAGCACCAGTTTCATATTTTCATTTTTTACTCCTCCAGCAGGAATTATCCCCAATGATAGACGCAAATGTTCGTTGTCTTGTGATAAACTGGTTTGAGAACTTTTTGGATATTCCACCACAAGATCAACAAGCTCAAGAGGAGAATTATTTTTATTTACTATTTCAAGCAAGAGAGGATATTCTTCCCCACCGGCAGTAAAAGCATTACTAAGCACGGAAATATCAATATTATCATTGGAAACAGTATTACCTTTGGCAAAAAACATATAAGAAGCATAACCTAAAGCTAAAATAAAAAAAACTGTTGAAAATATAAAAAATTTTTTAAACATAGACGTCTTCATAAAAAAATTCTCTCTAAAAGTAGACCTAGCATCTTCTTTTTTTGCCCAAGAATCCATAACTTCTCTTTTCTGAAAATGCGGGAAGTTATCACGATGCTCTATTTTCGTTTGATAATTTTTATTAAAGAGTTTATTTTTCAACTCTTCTATTCTATTTAGTTTATCTCCATCATGAAGTGACATTCTTTTAATTATACCATATCCTACAAGTGTGTCTCTTTAAGCGCTTTGTTAATCTGATATAATATTTTTGCTCTGCTTTTTGAAACTTCAAATATTAAATCTTTTTCAAATGGCGATTTGATAAAATCTTTTAATATTTCATTACCTCCTATATATCCTAAATTATTAAGAATACGCAAGACAATAATAGCCTCAACATTCAGCAATTCATCTTTTGTTTCAGACTTTTCCAAGATAGTTAATCCATTTAATAAATCAACAAATAAATCTTTATTCGGATCTTCTCCGGCAAGCAGGCGTTTTAATAGCCTTGAAATATTCACAAAAGTTTCAAAAATTTCCGGCTTGGATAAATTTTCAAGTTTATTTGTTTTTGAAACGTTTGTAATTCGCCAGAAATCTTTTCCTTTTACTAAATCAATTTTGAGATATGCAAAATCTTGCAATACGAAACGCAATTTTGAGGACATTTTTCTGATCCCCTGAGCAGAGGACGAAATCATTCCTAAATCGCGGGTAAAAATAGAATAATATTTTCCCGTTTCTCCAAAATTTTTACTTCCCAATATTATTCCTTCTGTGTGATAAATGTGATGCATTAAAATTCTTCTTCTTTATTCTCTTCAAAACTTTTAAACACAATACCAGATTTTTCTAAAACAACTTTAGGAATTGCATGATTACCACCAAAAGAAATTAACATTCCATCGTGTACCGGAAAACAAATTTTCGGTTTTATTTCTAAGGCATAATTAGTAGCACTTTTAATATTAGCCCAAGGACCAGCTACAGGAAGCGCTAATATTTCAACAGGTCTATTAGGATTATAAAAAGCATCACCAGGATAAAATAATTTTTTGCCAATAAAAAATGCAGTATTTTGAACTCTTAAAATATCTTGATAAATTTCTTCATGCTTACAATCGTGAGCCTCAAACTCAATATCCATGAATTCTTTTGGATTTTTATTTTCTAAAATTTGATATTTAATTTCTATCCCATCTAGTAATTTTCCAACTCCTCCATTTGTAATAATGATAATGTTTGGATTATTTTTAATAATTTCTTTTAGAGATTCAATATGTATATGGTCATGATGTTCATGAGTAATTAAAATAATATCAATATTTTTTTCTTTTTTTTGTTCTTCCACTGTCCAAGAACCTGGGTCAATCATAACCTTTTTACCATTAATATCTATGACCAAACAACAGTGCCCTAATTTTTTGATTTTCATATTATTATTTTAACACACTTTAAAAAATTTAATAATATCAATACCATAATAACAACGACCGTGGCTATTATGATATTTAATAAAATAAATAACTAAAACAAAAATTATCTTATAAATTAAAGGCTTTTTCTAATAAATCCCTATTGGTAATATCTTTAGCTAAAATAAAATGAACATATTTACCTATACCCCAATAATTTGCAATAAAATCAATTTCTTTTTGGCAAGGAAAAGGATAAACCCAAACACTATCATTAAATCTAATAAAATCTAATTCTTTCATTTTTTCTCTCAAGGAATCTCTCGCAGCTCTTTTTATTTCAGGAATATCAAAAACAATAATCCGAAAATTTCTATCCCAAACCTTTGGGTTTTCTATTTTCAAATTTTCGTAATCAAATCGTAAAAATATTTCTCTTCCATTTTCAGTAAGAAAAATTTTACTAAATTTCCCTTCTTCTTTAATTTCAATTAACTTTAATTTTCGCAATCTAAAAAAATAATTAGAAATATTTTGAGGTTTTTTGTTTAAACCAAAAATTTCTTTAACCAATAACTTACTCATATTATAACTAGTTCTTCTATTTGCTAAAGCAAATGAAATACCTATACCCATACCTAAGGCGCGAATTATTTTCCCTGAATTAGATTCTTTATCAATTATTTTCATTTGTATATAATAACATTATAGCAACGGTCGTGTTTATTATGATAGTAATGTTGTTATTTTTCAATCTTAATTTTGAACACCAATTTATCAATTTTTATTTCTTCCCCGTCATTTTCTTTGAATTTTATTTTTGACGCAAGAATTACTTTTAAAAGATTGGGCTCAAATTTTTGAATTAATTCTTTACCAACATCATTTGTTTCAATAGCAAGTGAAATAATATCTTTAGGCGTTAAACCGAGTTTTTTACGCATATCTTG
>JBBUIR010000040.1:0-5687 GCA_038055245.1 Patescibacteria group bacterium
GGGGAACCCTGTGTAATTACACAGGGTTCCCCTGTGCTGTCTTTGCTCATATTTTTAAAGTTCGTGAATTTTTAAATCAACCCGGTTCATCGGCAAAAAGTCTGATGGAATCCATAGCTTTAATTACACCTAATTTAAAATAAATGTTATAATTGGATTATGCAATATAATTTCTCGAATTTTAAAATAGAGATAAATAAAGTATCAGAGTATTTAAGCAAAGAATACAGCCAACTTAACATCGGTCGGGCGTCACCGATGATACTTGATGGAGTTTCAGTAGAATCTTATGGCTCATATGTTCCATTAAAGAATATTGCTTCTGTTTCTATTGAAGATCCAAAGACTTTACGTATTGCCCCTTGGGATAAAGGTCAAATTAAAGAAATTGAAAAATCTATAACTAGTGCCAACTTAGGACTTTCAGTAGCTATTGACGATGCAGGTATTAGAGTTAATTTTCCACAATTAACCACAGAAACAAGGCAAACTCTTGTAAAAGTATTAAAAGAAAAATTAGAAGAAAGCAGAATAACAATACGCAAAGAACGTGAACGAATTTGGGATGAAATTCAAAAATTAGAAAAAGAAAGTAAAATGACTGAAGATGAAAAATTCAAAGGAAAGGAAGACTTGCAAAAAATTATAGATGAGATAAATAGAAATTTGGAAAATATTTTTGAAAAGAAAGAAAAAGAAGTATTAGGGTGAGTAAATATGAATATTTTAATTTTTATTATAATTTTATTAGTCTTAGTTTTAGTTCACGAGTTTGGACATTTTTTTACTGCTAAAAAATTTGGCATAAGAGTTGATGAATTTGGTTTTGGTTTTCCTCCTAAATTATTTAGTTTTAAAAAAGGGGAGACAGAGTATAGTTTTAATCTTTTACCGATTGGAGGGTTTGTAAAGATTTTTGGCGAAAATTTTGAAGAAACTGATTTCGTAGAGGTTGGACTTTTAGAAAAAGATACAACTTTTAAACAAGATTTTTCACGAAGTCTGGTTAGTAAGCCGAAATATCAGCAAGCTATGGTTTTATTTGCCGGAATTTTTGCTAATTTTTTACTCGCTTGGCTTTTATTTTCTATCGGTTTTATGTCCGGACTTCCGACTTCAGTTGGAAACGAACCCGAAGGGTATTCCGTCGCAGACGTTCATTTGGTTGTAGTTTCAGTTTTAGTCAATTCGCCGGCTGAAATAGCAGGATTAAAATCAGGAGATAAAATAATTTCAATCAAGAGTGGTAGCAATATAGTTTCTGAAATTAACCCTAACACGTTAAAATCTTTTATAATTTCTCATTCAGAAAAAGAAATTGAGTTTGGTTATTTACGTGGAAAAAACGAACAAATTAATATTACAAAGATAATACCCATAAAAAATTCTACCAACGGAAGCCCTAGCATAGGCATAGCTATGGATCAAATCGGCACTGTTAAATTGCCTATTTTAAGCGCTTTTTGGGAAGGATTAGCCTTAGACTGGTCTGTGACAAAAGGCACGGTTATAGGGCTTTATACGCTTATAAAAGAGGGTATAGAAGGCAAAGGGAGCTTTACATCAGTCACAGGTCCGGTTGGTATGGTGGGTATAGTCGGCAGCGCTTATCAATTTGGTTTTGTATATTTACTCTCTTTTACTGCGTTAATTTCGATAAATCTGGCAATAATAAATCTTATTCCATTTCCGGCGTTGGATGGTGGGCGTTTGCTGTTTTTGCTTATTGAAAAAATAAAAGGTTCGCGCATAAATCCAAAATTCGCAAACACTGCCAATATGATTGGTTTTGCGATTTTAATTTTTTTAATGCTTTTTGTTACTTATCATGATGTAATTAAGTTGTTCTAAATGTTAAAAAATAAATTAAAAATTGGAGTACTTTTTGGAGGAAAGTCTGCAGAGCATGATGTGTCTATTTTATCATCAAAAAATATAATTGATGCATTAGATAAAAATAAATATCAAATATTTCCAATAAAAATAGAAAAAAATGGAAAATTTAATTTAAATTTTGTAAAAAAAATAGATCTCATTTTTCCTGTACTTCATGGACCATATGGGGAAGACGGAAGCATGCAAGGATTGTTAAAAATTTTAAATATTCCTTTTGTTGGACCTAGCGTATTAGGCTCAGCTGTCAGTATGGATAAAGATGTGATGAAAAGACTTTTTAGAGAAGCTAAAATTCCTATTGGGAAATTTATTACTATTTATTCTGGAGAAAAAATAACTTTTAAAAAAGTTACAGAAATTTTATGTCTACCTATATACGTCAAACCCGCAAATATGGGTTCTTCTGTTGGAATTAATAAAGTTAAGAATAAAAAAGAATGGAATAAGGCATTAAAAGACGCATTTCTATACGATTCAAAAATTATTGTTGAAGAAAATATAGATGGACAAGAAGTGGAATGTTCTGTATTAGGAAATGAAAAACCTATGGCTTCGATTATTGGAGAGATTGTTCCTAAAAATGATTTTTATTCATATAAAGCAAAATACATAAGTAAAAATGGCGCTGATCTTTTGATACCAGCTAGACTTTCTAAAAATATAGTTAAAAAAGTTCAAAATATAGCAATCAAAGTATTTCAAACACTTAATTGTGAAGGAATGGGACGAGTTGATTTTTTTGTTAAAAAAAATGGAGAAGTCCTCGTGAATGAAATCAATACCATACCTGGATTTACCTCTATTAGTATGTATCCAAAATTATGGGAAGCAAGCGGGATACCTACTTCAAAACTCTTGGATAGATTGATTGATCTTGCAATAGAGAGATTTAAACGAGAACAAAAATTAAAAAGTATAGTCGATTAAATACTGATAATAAGTTGCTTTTTAAAAGATTTTATACTAATCTATATATATGTCCCAAGAAAGACTTATAAAGCTTGCCTGCTCTACTTGTAAACGGATAAATTACTGGTCCAGCAAAAACAAGAAACTCGTAACTAAAAAAATCGAGCTGAAAAAATATTGCAAATGGTGCAGAAAACAGACTAAGCATAAAGAAATTAAGAAATAATTTCAATTTCTTAGCTAGTCTGATATACTTAATTTTACAATAATATTGTATGTTCTTTATGTTGGGCGATTAGTTAAGTGGCATAACTTCGGTCTCCAAAACCGATGTCGGGAGTTCGATTCTCTCATCGCCCGCAGATTATTTTAATAATTCTCTAAAATTTATCTTTTTTGACGCGTTAAACCATTTAATATCTTTATCTCGTTTAAACCATGTCATTTGGCGTTTGGTGTATTTTATAGTTTCATTTACTACTTTTTCATAAGTCGGGTCATTATATTCAAAACCAAATTCTTTTAGTCTTTTATTTGAAATACCAGATTTTTTGAGTTTTTTTATTTCATTCAGAAGCCCATCTTTAAACATTTTCTTGACCCTTTTTTCTATTTTCTTTTTTAAAATATCAGGTAGTAAATAAATACCTATTTTAATAAACTTATACATAGGCCTTGCCTCTGTAATTTCAGGAACTTTACCTAAAGCCTTGGCTATTTCAATCGCCCTGATTAATCTGACTTTATTATTTATTTCATTTTTATCTTTAATATCTTTTGCGCGTTTTGGATCTAGCTTTTGAAGTGTATAAAATAATGCGGTCGCACTTTTTTGTATTAGACGCTTGCGTAATTCATTATTTGGTGGAACTTCCGGAAATACTATCCCTTTAGTAATTGCATCAATATAAAACCCTGTGCCTCCGCAAATAATTGGAATATTGCCGCGAGATATTATTTCTTTTATTTTTTCTTCCGCTAATTTTTTATATTCTGCAACTGTAAATTTATGTTTAAGATTTGCCACATCAAGTAAATGGTGCAAGATACCTTTCATCTCTTTTTCGGTAATTTTCCCTGTGCCAATATCTAATCCTTTGTAAACTTGTCTAGAATCAGCAGAAATAACCTCTCCATTAACTTTTTTAGCGATTTGTACAGCTAAATTGCTCTTTCCAGTAGCTGTCGGGCCTAATATTACGATAATTTTAGATTTTTTCATCAAAAAATTAATTTTATTTCAGAATTTTAATATCAGCGCCAATAGAGTTTAAGCGTTCAGAGATTTCTTCGTAGCCACGATTTATCATATAGACATTACGCAGGATTGAAGTTCCTGGAGCGGCAAGCATAGAAATAAGTATTACCATTGATGGACGCAAGGCAGGAGGACAAACCACTTGCGCAGGTTTTAAAGGAGTTCCTCCAGTAACGTAAACTCGATGCGGGTCAGCTAGAGTAATGTTTGCTCCTAAACGATTTAATTCAGTAAAATATATCGCGCGATTTTCATAAACCCAATCATGAATCATCGTTTGACCTTTGGCGCGGATAGCAATCGGTACGAAAAACGGCAAATTGTCTATATTGATTCCCGGATAAGGATTGGAGTGAATTTTATCGGATAATGCTTTTAATTTGCTTGGAAAAATTTCTATATCGGCAAGTTTTGTGCGTTTATTATACGAATAATATCTTTTTAAAATTTTATATTTTAAATTCATCCTTTTTAATTTTTCAAGTTCTAATGAAAGAAAATCAATCGGACAGCGAGTTATAGTAAGTCTTGAGTCTGTGACAATGCAGGCCGAAATAAACATCATAGATTCAATCGGGTCTTCACTGTTCCAGTATTCAACATTTTGATTTATTTCTTCTATTCCATGAACAGTTAAAGTGCAAGTACCTATTCCATCTATTTTTACTCCCAAGATTTCAAGGAAGAAACATATTTCTTGAACCATGTAATTCGCGCTGGCAAAAGATATGATTGTTTCGCCGGGAATCAATGCTGATGCAGTTAAAACATTTTCACAAGCTGTGTCTCCGGATTCGTACATTACAATTTCCGCTGGTTTTAATTTTTGCGCGCTTATTTCATAATTTTGGGATGTAGTTTTTATTTTTATTCCAAGTTCTTCAAGCGCGTAAGTATGAGCGGCAATAGTACGTCTTCCTAAAGTGCATCCTTGCGCATGTGGCAAAGAAAAAGAAGAAAGCATATGAATTAAAGGACCTATTAGCATCACAATGGAACGAGTTTTAATAGATGATTCAATATTTATATTTTCCAAATTAAATTTCTTCGGTGGAGTAACTATGACAGTATTTTGATCTTGCCATTTGATTGAAACGCCGATACTTTCAAGAATTTCAATTACTCGATAAACTTCTTCTATTCGGGCAATGCCATGGAGAGTCGTAATTCCTCTGTTGATAAGCGAAGCACAGAGGAGTCCAACAGATCCATTTTTAGAAAAATTTGTTTTTATCATTCCGCTAAGTTTTTTTCCACCATTAACTTGAAAATCAATAGAATCATTTATACAAACAACTTGATGTTCTAAAACTCCGCTGATTTTAGCCAAAAGTTCTGTTGTAAAATTTTGTTCTCCCTTTTCCATACGGGGAACAGAACTCTGAGAAGTATTGAGCTCCTTGGCAAATTCTTCTTGAGTCATTCCACGACGTTCCCGAAGTTCTTTAATAAAATAACCAATTTTTTGCTGTTCAGTTTTCGTCCGTTTTTGCATATATCAGATTATATCTCATATATGATATAATGCAAATAGGTCTGTGAATAACTTCTATTTATAATTGATTTATGTATAAAATTCAAGTATTATCTAAAAATGCCCAGGTGGCGGAATTGGTAGACGCGA
>JBBUIR010000041.1:0-10314 GCA_038055245.1 Patescibacteria group bacterium
GAAGAAGCGCAGTTAATTATATTGGAAACTTATTTGCCAAAATTAATGGATAAGAGTGAAATTGAAAAAATAGCAAAAAGTAAAAAAGAAGAATTAGGTATTAACGACGCAACAAAAAAAGGAATGTTAATGCAAGCATTAATGAAAGATTTAAAAGATAAAGCAGATGGAGGAGTTGTGAAAGAAGTTGTTGATAGTCTTTTTTAAAATATGTATACAGTAAAATTTTTAACTGCTTTAGTAGAAAATCATCAAATATTAGCTTATAGTATTATTTTTCTTGGTCTTATATTTGAAGGAGAAGTGGTTGTTATTACCACCGGAGTTTTAGCTTACCTTGGAGCTTTAGATTTTACATTATCACTTATTTTTATTTTTACTGGTAGTTTTGTAAAGACTTTTACTTTATATTACATAGGAGAATTATTAAATAATAAATTTAGTTATAGTAAATTCTTTCAATATATTGAAAGAAGAGTTTTTTATTTTATGCCCCGATTCAAGCAGAAACCTTTTTGGTCTATTTTTTTATCGAAGTTTATTATGGGAACGAATTATTTGGTTATTTTATTTTCAGGATACAATAAAATTAATTTGAAAACTTTTATAAAAGCTGAAATATGTTCTACGATTATTTGGGCTCCGTTGCTTTTATCTTTAGGATTCTTTTTTAGTCAGACAGCTATTTCTATAAGCAAGGAGATAGGTAAATTTTCTTTAGTTATTCTTGTTTTAATGATAGTCTTCTTGCTTTTTGATAAAATTGTTTCCTCTTTTTATACTTTTTATGAATATTTTAAAAATGGAATTAATGGAAATGGACACAAATAATAAAAAATTAGTTACACATAATGGATCTTTCCACGCGGACGATATTTTTGCGACAGCTGCGCTTTCTTTAATGTTAGAAAAAAAGGGTGAAAATTTTGAAATAATTCGCACTCGTAATCCGGAAATAATAGAAAAAGGGGATTATGTTTTTGATGTGGGGGGAATTTATGATGAAAAGACGAATAGATTTGATCATCATCAAAAAGGTGAAGCAGAAAAAAGACCTAATGGTATTGAATATTCTTCTTTTGGGCTTGTTTGGAAAAAATATGGTTTAGAACTTTCGAGTTCAGAAAAAATCGCAAACATAGTGGAAAAACATCTTATAGCTCCAGTTGATGCTTTTGATAATGGTTTTGATTTAGTTGAAAATAAATATGACATTTCGCCATATCTTATTGAACATTTTTTTCTTTCAATGAGACCAACTTGGGCAGAAAAAAATGCAAACAATGACAAAATGTTTTTAAAATGCGTAGAAGTTGCAAAGGAAATATTATCACGGGAAATTATATATGCTAGAGATTCTGTTTTGGCTGAAGAAAAAGTAATTTCAATTTATCAAAATACGAAAGATAAAAGAATAATTACCTTAGATCAGAATTATCCCTATGAAGATACATTGAATAATTTTTCTGAACCTCTTTTTGTAGTTTATCAGAGGATGGACGATAGTTTTTGGGGAGTAAAAGCGGTCAGAAAAGATCCAAAAACTTTTAAAAACAGAAAAGATTTTCCAAAATCTTGGGGAGGATTAAGAGATGAAGAGTTACAAAAAGTAACAGGTGTTAAAGACGCTATATTTTGTCACAAAGCATTTTTTATGGCTGTTGCAAAAACAAAAGAAGGGGCGATTAAATTAGCACAACTTGCATTACTAGAATCTAACAACTAGAACCTAATTTTATGGCCTTTATTGATGAAATAAAAATATATGCGGAAGCGGGACGCGGTGGAGACGGCGTAGTCAGATGGCGACAAGAAAAATTTGTGCCTAAAGGTGGGCCAGCAGGAGGCGATGGTGGACGCGGTGGAGATTTTTATGCACAAGCTATTCGCGATGTGCATGTGCTTTCAAAATATAAGGCAAAAAAAAGTTTTAGCGCTGAGAGAGGTGAAGATGGCGGAAAAAAAAGTTTACATGGCAAGAAAGGAAATGATTTTATTTTAGAGTTGCCGATAGGAACCATTATCACTAATTTAGAGACGGATGAGAAATGGCAGTTGTTGGAAGAAGGACAAAAAGTTTTGCTTTTAAAAGGCGGATATGGCGGATTTGGAAATGAACATTTTAAAAGTTCCACGAATACGACTCCCAAAGAGTGGCGACCGGGAGTAGGTGGAGAAAATGGCAATTTTCAAATAGAACTAGAGCTTTTTGCAGACATTGGATTAGTTGGACTTCCTAATGCCGGTAAATCATCGCTACTTAATGCTCTTACAAATGCGGATGCAAAAGTGGGAGATTACGCTTTTACTACCTTGGATCCAAATTTAGGTGATTTTTATGGATATACTATTGCCGATATTCCAGGGTTAATAGAAGGAGCAAATACGGGAAAAGGACTAGGTGTTAAATTTTTGCGACACATAAAACGCACTAAAATGATTGCGCACTTAATATCTTTTGACCCCGAAGAAAAGCAAGCTTCCTACGTGGCAGGAAATTTGTCCATGATGAAAAATTATAAGGCTGTGAGAAAAGAGTTGGAAAAATATGATAAAAATTTAAGTTTAGGGGAAGATGGATTATCATTAAAAGATGAAATTATTATTCTCACTAAATCTGATATGGTAAAAGATTCTAAAATTATAAATAAAAAAATTAAAGAATTTGAAAAATTAGGAAATAAAGTTTTTACTCTTTCCTTATATGATGACAAATCGGTGAAAATCTTTAAGGATGCGTTAATGAAGATTTTTAAGAAAAAGGTATAATTATATTAAAGTTATGGAGAAAAAATATTATCCGACAATTGGACTTGAAATACATGCGGAATTGAAAACACAAACAAAAATGTTTTGCGGTTGCAAGAATAACCCGGATGAAGAAAATCCAAATGTAAATATTTGTCCTATCTGTATGGCGCATCCCGGGACTTTGCCAGTAATCAATAAAAAAGCGGTAGAAAATATTATAAAAGTCGGTCTGGCTCTTGGTGGAAATATTGCGGATTTTACCGAATTTGACCGTAAGAATTATTTTTATCCAGACATTCCGAAAGGTTTTCAGATTTCACAATATGAATATCCGATAGTTTCCGGCGGACATCTTGCGGATTTTGACGTTACTCGTGTGCATCTGGAAGAAGATACGGCAAATAATAAACATATAAATCTCCCCGAAGTTGAACTTAAGGGAATCCCCCCTAAGTTCAACTTCGGGGAAAGTGGGTATTCATTGGTTGATTTTAATCGCTCAGGTGTGCCGTTAATGGAACTTGTAACCGAGCCTCATACATTTGATGAAGCGGAAAATGCTACAAAAAGCGCTTCTAATTTTGCCAAAGAATTTCAGCTGATACTTTGGTATCTAGAAGTATCAGAAGCAAATATGGAAAAAGGAGAAATGAGAGTAGAAGTGAATATTTCAATTTCAGAAGATAAAAATAAATTAGGCATAAAAGTGGAAGTAAAAAACTTAAATTCTTTCAAAAGCGTTGAAAAAGCGATTAAGTTTGAGTTAGATAGGATGATAAAACTTTTTGAAAATGGAAAAGAAAATGAAATAGCGCAAGAGACTCGCGGTTGGGATGAAAGTAAACAAAAAACATTTTCCCAAAGAAAAAAAGAATCTAGTCAGGATTATAGATATTTTCCAGAGCCAGATTTACCAAAGATGAAATTACATGAAGCTTTTGATTTGGAAAAAATGAAAAAAGAATTACCGGAATTACCACAAGCCAAAAGATTGAGGTATAAAAATAATTTTGGTATTAAAGATGAAGATATAGAAAGCTATGTCAATGATCTGGAATTGGCAAAATGGTTTGAAGAAGTCGGGGAAGAATTAAAAGATAAGGAAAAAATAAAAACAGCTTCAAACTATACAACTTCCGACTATCTTGGACTCAAGAAAAATAATTCTGATGTTAAATTACCAAGCGCAAAAAATTTTGTTGAACTTATGAATTTAGTGAGCGACAATAAAATTTCTTCCCGTGTAACTAAAGATATTCTGGCGATGATCGTTTTGAAAGACGAATCTCCACTCAAAATTGCAACTGAAAAGAATTTATTGCAGAAAAATGACGAAGAAGCGCTAAAAGAAATTGTACAAAAAATTATTAATGCAAATCAAAAAGTTGTGGCGGATTATAAAGGTGGAAAAGAGCAAGCTCTTATGTCTTTAGTTGGACAGATAATGAAAGAAACAAAAGGTTCAGCGAATCCGTCCGTCGCCAAACAAATTTTAATTGATTTACTAAAATGAATAAAGATATTTTAATTAAAACAGTTGCTCGTCTGGTATCTTCTCCAAAAGGCATTCTTGCCATAGATGAAAGTTTAAATACATGCAATAAACGTTTTGAAAAACTTGGAGTTCCTATCACTGAAGAAAAGCGAAGAGAATATCGTGAACTTCTCATAACTGCTCCGGAAATTGAAAAATATATTTCAGGTTATATTCTTTTTGACGAAACTATCAGACAATCTACAAACAACCACGAAAAGTTTACTTCTGTGTTGCAAAAAAAAGGAATAGATATAGGTATAAAAGTTGACGAAGGATTGATTGATTCTCCCCTTTATCCGCGAGAAAAAATAACGTCAGGTCTTTGGGGGTTATCTGATAGATTGCAGGAATATAAAAATATGGGCGCTACTTTTGCTAAATGGCGTTCTGTTTACATAATAGGAGAGAATATTCCGACTGAAGATTGCATGGAAGAAAACGCGGTCTTGTTTGTGAAATATGCTATTGAATGTCAGGAACTTGGCATTGTCCCTATTATTGAACCGGAAGTTTTAATGGACGGCGATCACAGTATAGAAAAATGCTACGAAGTAACTGCGCAAAATTTAAATATTATTTTTTCAAAATTGAAAGGATTGAATATTTTTATTCCCGGATTGATTTTAAAAACAAACATGATAATTTCAGGAAAGGATGCTGAAACGCGCGCGCAAGCAGAAGAGGTTGCCAAAATGACAATAAAATGTTTAAAAGAAAATGTGCCATCCAATATCGGCGGAATAGTTTTTCTATCCGGCGGACAGGATGATGAGGAAGCAGTTTTAAATTTAAATGTTATGCATAAAACGGCAGACTTGCCATGGCCTTTAACATTTTCCTACGGCCGTGCCATTCAAAATGGAGCTCTTAAAAGTTGGTCAAAAAATCCAGAGGATGTAAAAACTACGCAAGCTCTTTTATTAGCTACTGCTAAAAACAACAGTGAAGCATCTATGGGAGAATATAAAAAATAAAATGTTTATACAGAATATTTAATTTTTTTTGAATAATATTGTTCTAACATTCTATAGAATATTGGAATGAATAAATTATGAAAAAGACCAACAGGGAATTAGAAAGAATAATAAAGGGATTTGCAAATCATAGAAGATTACAAGTGCTAGAACTTTTATATGAAGAACCAGAATTGTCGGTTCAAGAGATTTCTGATAAACTAAAGTCAGCATTTAAAAATATATCTGCTCATATTAATAAAATGGCAATTTCTGGATTATTAATTAAAAGAAGTGATAGTAAATCAATACGTCACAAATTAACCAAGCGTGGAAATATCATTCTAAAGTTCGTTAGAATATTAGAATGATAAATTATATGGGAATGTCTGACCAAGAAACAAATAAAGAAATATTAGAAGTCGTAGATGAAAATGATAATGTTATTGGTCTTGAGACTCGTGCAAAAATTCACAAAGAAGGACTCCTTCACCGTGAGATTCATATTTGGTTTATTACACCAAGCGGAGAAATAATTTTTCAGCATCGAGCGAAAAATAAAGAAACATATCCAGATAAATTAGATGCAACAGTGGGTGGGCATGTTGAGCCTAATATGTCTTATGAAGAAACTGCTGTAAAAGAATGTAAAGAAGAAACAGGAATGAATATAAATTCTAAGAAACTTTTTTTTCTGGCTAAAATGCGAAAGAAAAGTTTCGATAAGGTAACAGGTCTTATAAATAATACTATTCGAGCGCAATATGCATACTTATATGATGGTTTAGTTAGTGATTTAAAAGTTGAAGATGATAATGGTGAAGGTTTTGAAGCATGGAAAATTAGCAGATTATCTCATCTTTCAGAAATAGATAAAAATAGATTTATATCGCTTATTTTGAATAAAGATATGCTTAATCTTTTTAATAAAGCGAAAGAACTTTTGGCTAAATAGTAGATGAAAGAAGAAATACAAAAATTTTTTAAAGGGGAAGTGGACGATGATGAAAAAACTCTTGTAAAATATTCGCGTGATGCAAGTATTTTTGAGGTAAGACCCAAGCTCGTGCTTTTTCCTAAAGATTCTGAGGATGTGAAAAAATTAGTGAAATGGGTTTCTGAAAATAAAGATAAATATAGAGATCCAGAGTTAAATAAAGATTGGAAAAATCTTTCTATTACCGCTAGGTGTGCAGGAACAGATATGTCTGGCGGAGCCATAGGAGAATCTTTAATTTTAGATTTTACGAGGCATATGAATAAATTAATTGAATTTAAGAGTTCAAATTCTCCTCTTGAGGAGTACCCAAAGGGGGAGGTGGATGTATTTTCCACCCCGTCTCAGATTACTGAGCCACCCCTCAAGAGGGGAATAAATTCCATCACCGTGCAACCAGGTATGTTTTATCGGGATTTTGAGAAAATAACTTTAGAGAAAGGCCTTATTTTGCCTTGTTATACCGCTTCCAAAAGCATAAATGCTATGGGAGGAATGTTTGGTAATAATTCTGCCGGAGAACGAACGCTCAAATATGGAAAAACAGAAAATTATATTTTAGAAACAAAGGTTGTATTATCTGATGGTAATGAATATATAATCAAACCGCTTTCTCAAAATGAATTAATTAAAAAAATAGCGCAATCAAATTTTGAAGGGGAAATTTATAAAAATATTTACAATTTGATAAATAAAAATAAGGAAGAAATTAATTACGCAAAACCAAATGTGCATAAAAATTCTGCAGGCTATTATATTTGGAATGTGGTGAATCAAAATTTTGACTTGAATAAATTACTTGTCGGTTCGCAAGGAACATTGGGAATTGCCACAGAAATTACTTTTAAACTTGTTCCGAATCCAAAATATTTCAAGCTTGTAGTCATTTTTATGAATGATTTAGCGCCACTAGGCCGTCTTGTGGATGAAATTTTGCAATTCAATCCGGAAACCTTAGAAGTGTATGACGATAAAACAATGAAATTAGCTGTCAGGTTTTTTCCGGATTTTTTAAAAAATAAAGGTTTTATCGGTATGACAAAATTTATGTGGAGTTTCTTGCCGGAACTGAAGATGATAATTACAGGAGGTTTCCCAAAATTAATTTTTCTGGCAGAATTTGCAGGAGATGATAAAAATATAGTAAATAAGCAATGTGTGCTTCTTAAGGAAAAAATAAAAGATTTTAAATTAAAAGTTCATATTACTAAATCAGAAACAGAAGCTGAAAAATATTGGGATATAAGAAGAGAGAGTTTTTCTCTTCTGCGAAAACATATTTCAGGGCTTCATACTGCTCCTTTTATAGACGACATTATAGTTCGTCCGGAATTTTTACCAAAATTTATTCCAGAACTTAATGAAATTCTGAAACAATATAATTTAACTTATACCATAGCAGGACACGCAGGGGATGGTAATTTTCACATTATTCCTCTGATGGATTTTTCACGTCCTGATACAGGGAAAATCATAGTAGAACTTGGGGATTTAGTTTATGATCTTGTTTTGAAATATCATGGTTCTATTACAGCTGAACATAATGACGGTATTGTTCGCACTCCTTATTTAAAGAAAATGTATGGGGAAAATATAATTAAAATTTTTAAAGAAATTAAATATATTTTTGACTCTAAGGATATTTTTAATCCAGGTAAAAAGACAGTAGGAGAAAATGGTAGTGGCACAAAAGAATATTTAGTTTCACATATAGCCCTAAAACATAAAATTGATCACAGAGTTTAAGTTTGCTTTTTAATTTTTTTTGTATATAATAGTGAACATGTTTGTAATTAAAGCTAATAAAAGAAATGAGAGTATTAATATAGATACTTTAAGAAAAACAGGAGAAATACCTGCTGTTTTTTATGGAGCAGGCAAGGCTACTACTTCCATTTCTGTTCCGATTGTTGAATTCAAAAAAGCTTGGAAAGAAGCTGGAGAATCTTCCACTATTAAATTATCAGTAGGCGATAAGGATGTTGATGTGCTTATTCATGAAGTACAAGTGCATCCGGTAACAGAAGTGCCAATCCACGTAGATTTCTTGGTTATAGATATGAATAAGAAAATAAAAGTTAACGTACCACTTGAGTTTATTGGAATATCAAATGCAGTAAAAAATGGATTAGGAAATCTTGTTAAAGTGCTTCATGAAGTAGAAGTTGAAGCATTACCAAAAGATCTTCCACATAATCTTGAAGTTGATATATCAAAATTGGAAACAGTAGAAGACCAGATTTTTATTTCCGACATAAAATTTCCGTCTGGAGTAGTTATTATAGAAAATGAAAATGATGTGGTAGCTTCCATAGTTCTACAGATAGAAGAAAAAGAGGAAGTTGTTCCGCCAATTGATTTGTCTGCAATTGAAGTTGAAAAGAAAGGCAAGAAAGAAGAAGAAGAAGAAGGAATAGAGCCCGCTCCTACTGAAACAAAAGAAGAAAAGAAATAATTTTTTGAATATGCTAAAATAAAAACTATGGTTAAGAAATTTACCATAGTTTTTATTTTTATACTTTTAATATTAATTTTTTCAGCACATAAATCATATGCTGTTTTTGATTGTCTTATTTTAAATAATTCTTCTACTCAAACTGATAAAGATTTTTGTAGAAACGAACTTACTCAAATAGAAGCTCAACTTGCCGATTTATTAAATAAACAACAAGAACAGCAAAAACAAACAGGAACTCTAAAAGGTGATGTGACAGCGCTTACTATTCAAATTAATATTTTAAAAACTAAAATTAAAGCCAGGTCTTTAAAAATTGCGCAACTTAAAGTTGACATAAAAGATAAAGTTACACAAATTAAAACTTTATCTGAAAAAATAGATCGAGAACATGAATCTCTAGCCCAACTATTACGAAACACAAATAATTTTGACAATCAAAATTTTATTTATTTAATGTTTTCCGATGAAAATCTTTCTACTTTTTATAGCGATATTGAATCTTTTAATTCAATTAAACAAGCAATAAAAACCTCTGTTGATATTATTAACGGAGTAAAAGTACAAACTGAAACTGTTAAAACTAGTTTAGAAAAACAACAAAATGCCGAAACTGACGCTAAAGCTGAATTGGAAAGCACTCAGAAACAAGTAGTCAAATCTGAGACAAATAAAAAACAGTTACTTGCCATTTCTAAAAACAAAGAAGCAGAATATCAAAAACTTGCCGATGAAAAAAAAGTTATGGCGAATAAAATTCGCAGCGCGTTGTTTAGTCTTGCCGGTATTTCAGAAAAAATAAAATTTGGCACAGCGCTCCAGTACGCCAATGAAGCTAAAAATAAAACAGGCATTGATCCGGCATTTTTACTTGCTATTCTTACACAGGAAAGCAATCTTGGTTCAAATGTTGGAAAATGTAATATACCAAATACACAAAGCTGGGATAAAATTATGCCAGGACCGGCTGAGTATCAAGTTTATTTAAATAATAGAAAAACATGTAAAAATTCAAAATTCCCATGCTCTTCTCGTGATGACCAGACGCCTTTTCAGAATATTGTAGAAAATTTAGGTATAAATCCATACAGCGTAGCTCTTTCTTGTCCTATAAAATCAGCAGGACCCTGGGGTGGTGCCATGGGGCCAGCGCAAGTAATTCCTTCAACCTGGAAAAGTCTTGAAAATAATTTAAAAGTTTTACTTGGTTATTATGGGAATCCTTGGTCTCCAAGAGACGCTTTTATGGCCTCTGCAATACATCTTACAGACCTTGGGGCAGTAGGCATTAGCACGAGCGCACAAAATAGAGCGGCTTGCAGTTATTATGGCACTGGAGGATCTACATGTTCTTATAGTAGAAGTGTTATGAAATATAAAGCAACCATTCAAAATAATATAGATTTGCTTTCAAGCTAAAATTGTGATAATCTCTTTTGGTAATGAAAAAAGATATACATCCAAAATATAATATTAAAACCAAAGCTACTTGCGCCTGCGGAGCTGTTTTTGAAGTGGGTTCAACAATGCCTGAAATCAAAATGGAAATTTGCAGTCAATGTCATCCTTTTTATACTGGTAATGAAAAAGTTATGGATACTGCTGGACGCGTAGAACGTTT
>JBBUIR010000042.1:0-16289 GCA_038055245.1 Patescibacteria group bacterium
CTCCCGCAAAATCGCTCCGTTTTCTTAATTCCGACAATGTTTCGTTTGGTGGACTCCAGTATAGCATTTTGGAACACCTTTACACTAGAAGCCCTTCAGCTGATGGAGATTTTGAAGGGGTCCGAAAAACAAGGATATTCCAGCAATTTCGCTACTGTATAGGATTGATACTATAAACTGAGAACATGGCCAGGCCAACCAAACAATCAAAGATCAACCAAAAAATCTCAGAATCTTTGCGAGAGGAACTGAAAAATGCCCTGCCAAGGTTAAAGGAATCCGCTTCTCGAGGTGATAAGTCAGTAAAACAATATAAATACGCGGGAATATCGGAGCGCACATACTATCGTTGGTTACAAGAAAACCCCCAACTAAAACAGGAATTAGCCCAATTGTCGACCGATTTTAGAAAGGCAAAAATCAAGGAAGCGGCGCTTATTGGCGCTCCTGTTTCCGAACAACGCTTACATGCCAATAAATTGACTGCAAAAGAATATGACGATATCATGCGAGATGATCCAGAGTTCGCTGAAGAAGTAGAAAGTACAAGAGAATGCAACCTAAAACTATGGTCTCGAAGAAATATTGCAGTATCCATTCAGGAAAAAAGAAATGTAGCTGACTCTTGGCGATACCTAGAACACATTGAGAAAGATATGAATAAGGTACGCCTCATTGTTGAAAATGATGAAGATAAAGAGATTAGCGAGGAAGATCAAGCTCTGCTCAATGAATACGAGGATAAGATATATGAAAATATGCAAAAAAGAATAAGGAGGTCTAGTGCCATAAAAAGCTATATACATTAAGATAAAATCCTGCTATAATGTACGCGTTGATCAGTTAGCCACAAATATAACGAAAATGATAAAGAGTTTAAAAGCTACAAATTTCAGAAGTCTCAAAGAGGCAAACTTAAAGTTTGCTCCTTTGACGTTTTTCTATGGGAATAATGCTGTGGGAAAATCCAGTGTATTTTACGCACTTAATATCTTAAGAAATGTTATACAGAATTCTAATGTACCGACTGATAGTTTTTTTAACTTAAATTACATAAACCTCGGCACATTTAAACAGGTTGCATACAAACACCAGCAATCAGAGAGTATGTCGTTTTCTATTAGCACTAAAGTAAAAAATATAAACTGCAATTTTAAGCTTGTATTAAAATTTAATTCTGGCGAACTCAATCTAGAAATTCCCGAATACGACCTTAAACTCTCTCTGCCAGTTACTTTTCCATATCCTTCTAATCAGCAAGTACAAAGCAACTTCACTTTCAAGGGAAAAAACTATTCTGCAACATGGAATGGCTTAGTGGCACAAGTAACTCCAGAAGTGATAGACCCAGAATCTGGTGAAGTTGCTAAAACTGCAACATTGGCAATAAATGGACTTGCTGAGAAAATAAGAAAAATTGACGTAATCCCATTAAAAAGAGGATTCACTAGACCGACTTATGGAATAATTGGTGAAGGTTTTTTAACAAACGAGGATGAAGTTGCATCTAAATTAGCCGTTGATGCTTACTTAGACGCTAGTGTAAGTCACTATCTAGAACAGATTATGGATAGGCAATTTCGCGTGAAGGTTGCACCTGGCCAAACTCAGGCAAGTTTGATGACCCATGAAAAAGACGCTACTGAGTCATATGATCTTGTCAACGATGGTTATGGAGTAAATCAGCTGGTATATCTTCTGGCAAAAACGCTAAATCAATCTTATGAAGTTATATGTATGGAGGAACCAGAAATCAACCTTCATCCAGGTGTTGTACGTAAGTTACCAGAAGCCCTAATAAATATTGCTAAGGAAACCAAAAAACAAATACTTATTTCTACACACAGTGAGTCTTTGATCATAGCCGTTTTGTCAGCAGTTGCTAAAGGTGAAATAAGGAAAGAAGACGTTGCTTTTTACCTTACAACGAAAAACAAAGGAATTACCCATTTCGAAAAACAAGAAATTACAAGAGATGGAAAGGTTAAAGGTGGTCTTAAATCTTTTATGACAGGAGAATTAGAGGATATTAAATCATTCCTAAACCCAGTTTCTGGTCAAGAACCTGAACCTTTGAATCCAGAATTTTCAGAAGAAAATTCTTAAATTTAATATGCTGTTGATTTTTGATGAATGGCTATATCACGATCTTTTAGGAGGTGAAAATCGTTTAGGGGCTGTACAATTTATTTTCGCTCTTTCAGAAACAAAAGACCAAATAATTATTCTTAAGAATAGTCCTTTCCATAAAAAATGGAGGGAGCTTATTGATAATTCACCTCTATCTGATTCTCCTCAAAAAATGATTAGGGGGATGCTCTTAACAGGGTTTGAGCTTGATCCAGATAAAATTGTTTATTTTGAGGATAGTGATATTAAAAATATTAAAATTCCACGAAAAATTAAAGTAAAGCCAGATGATGCTTATTTAGTTAAACTAGCTCTCTTAAAAAGAGAAGCTATACTTATTACCACAGATACACCTTTATTTAGTGGCCTAAAATCAATAAAAGTTAATGTGGTCATGAGAGATGATTTTATAAAATCTTACACAGTAAAAAAAATTACTTAAAAGTAAAACCAAATATGGTAATTTGCCCTGGGTCCACACAATTTCAAAGCAAGTGCCACCCTTACACGATTCTAGGCATTAAGTCCCCAGGTTACGCAAGGTGGCGAGCTTGGTGCCATCCTTTAAACAAGTAGCGCGTCGAATACAACAGACATTACGAAATTTAAGTAAATCACTTAAAAAGTAAAAATAACAGAATCCCAATCAAAAAGCAGACCGCTGTGATCAATAATTTTTTTATAGTGAATAAAGTTTTAGCTATATCGTTCGCACTGACTCCAATGTGGTCAATCTTGTTATAAATAGATAACTCTTCCTCATCAGGCCATACAGCAAATTCTATTTTTGACAGTCTTCCAGCATCTCCACTTATCATTTCTAAAAGCTCAATTTCCGTGAACTCTTTTTTTGTTTTTGGATTTGTCATAGATTTAATTTTTTACAACACCAACTGAAATTGTAAATTTATTTCCTCGTTCTATTCTTATGGATAGTGGATATTCTTTTGTCACATCAAGATTCTCAAAACTCCATCCTGACCAAATACTATTTTTAGCAGAAATACTCGTTACGGTTTTGGTTTCATTAATCCCATTAAAAGTTAAGGTAACAACATCTCCTTTTTGGGCACCATCAGTGGCAATCCAAAGAGTATGAACGTCATTATTAGCCCATGAATATATCAACCCACTCATCATTTCTTCTTGAGTTATTTCTTTCGGCGTTGTATCAACTGGAGAAACAGCTGGTGCAGGTACTGGGTTTGTATTTTGTATAGTTTGTTGTGATTCGGGAAAGTAAATTTCTATTGGTTTTGGATAACAGTTACCATCTTTTTCTCTATACATCCCTTTTGGTATATAAGATGACTGAGCTCCCTCGACATTTTTACATAGATCGGGTGGAGGTAAAGTAATTATCGGTGAGGAAACAGGAGAAGAGGCAATAGATGCACCGACTTCTTTTGTAGATTTTTCTTGAATGTTATTAATCTTCGGAGTGACTATTTTCTTTCCTGAGACTTTATTATCTACAACTCTTTTCTTATCTGTCGTTGCAGGATTTTCTTCTTGAACTTGAACAGTCTGCTCCAAGGTGGTTTTAGTATTTTTCTTAAACCAACTGAAAGGGTTCCACCAAGATGCGAGTGCTACTTGAGGTATTAAAATAAATGCGATCAAAATACCTAAGATCATGTTTGATTTGTTTTTCATAAAAATAAAAAGCTAGCTAATAATAGCTAGCATGGAGATGCACAGAACCCCACGCCAGCTAGGTCTTGCGACCCTATATCAGTTTCCCGATATAGCCCATGGAAGAGTTGCTGAACGCGGGGTTCAGTATCTTCCATGGGTCTTTTGACCATATCCTCAAGAAATCTTAAGGGGTTAGGTCATATATTTGATTGTTAATAAATAATAACATAAAAAGAGTGAGACACGTAGTCCTTGAGAAATAAGGCAAAACGAGCATAATTAGAGTATGAGCGGTGGTAAATATCTAAAAACTAACAAGGCGGAAGAGCTGTGGGATAAGCTACTGCTTTCAGACAGGTTTAAGAGTGAATTATTGGAAATAAGAAAATCGTTTGGAGGTGAAAATAAAGAAACGCCAGAGCTACTTTTTCGTATAATTTTTCTCCTGAAAGATTATGGAGTTACACCAACTACCGATTTAAGGAATCTATGCTTGGCTTACCTTTTAGGTAAAGATGTGGAGTATAAAATGTTGGGCGATTTTCCTATTCGTTTACAAAGTCCTTCGCCTGAAGAGCTAAAAAGTGAAGGGCGAGCGTTTCTAAAACTTTGGGTGTATGACGGAGTTAGTCGTGATGAAGTTATTGACTATATCAAAAAGAATTGGCGTATGATTAAGAAAGTTATTGAAATCCAAGATATCCAAAAAGTAAAAAGGGTCAGACCGATTTTGGATAGAAGTAAAATAGAGAAAGTTCTCAAGTATGACAAGCTTTCAACGAAAGATTTGTTAAGACACGTAGGATTTCCAGATGAAAAAAGACAATATCGAGAAATTCTAATACAACGCATGATGGAAGAATCTGGTTATTCCATAACACCTGAAACAATTAAGGGTATCTTGGCTCGCTATAAAAAGAACACCTAACCAGGCCTGATTAGGCGAAGTATACTCATTTTTCTAATCTTTATAAAATACCACCAGTATCATGCTTTTGGCGCGATACTGCGGTGGTAGACAAAGACCCGTGAAGTCCATCACCGCACTTCATGGGTCTTTGTTTATGAAATTTATAAGACAAAAAATACAACAAGGTAAGGAAGTTGTGGGCATAAGGATAGATAATCCTGGCATTAAGGGATACAATCATGTCCAGAGGCCTGTATTCGTGTCGGAAGACCAAGCCCTTGAGTACCTTGCAGAGATTCTTGTTGATTTATATATAAAACAAAAAAATGTCTAAAGAAATAAAAACGAAAGGGGTAATAAAAAGGATAGTGATTTACGTCCGCGTTTCAACTGTTGAACAAGCAGAGGAGGGCAACTCTTTAATTACGCAACAAAAAATATGCCGTGAATATGCAGACAAAAACGAATACGAAGTCGTAGAGGTATTTGTTGAGCGAGGCGAAAGTGCCAAAACAGCAAACAGAACAGAGCTTCAGAGAATGTTACAATTTGTCGCCAATAAGAAAAACAATGTGAATGCAGTAGTTGTCTATAAAATAGACCGACTGTCGCGTAACACTGATGATTACAGCCAACTTCGGCTCATGTTAAAACGATATGGCGTAAGTATAAAATCTGTCACAGAACAGATCGAGGACACTCCTGTTGGGAGATTTATGGAAAACATGATGGCCAATGTCGCACAATTTGATAACGACGTTCGAACAGAAAGGTGTGTAGGCGGAATGCGTAATGCAATCAGCGAAGGAAGGTACGTATGGACTGCTCCAGTAGGATATTCAAATGTCAAAGTGGCTGGCAAAGCAACTATAGCCCCGAGTGACATGGCTCCTTTGGTTCTACGAGCTTTTCAATTAGTTGCAACAGGGCTCCAAACGACAGATTCTATTCGATTACAAATAACAAAAGAAGGACTTGTAAAAAAGAACGGCAAACCTGTAAGTAAGGGTTATTTTTATGCGATGCTATGCAACGAGCTATATACGGGTCTTATTATAAAATTTGGAGAAATATATAAGGGTACATTTGAAGTGATAGTCCCAAGCGAGTTATTTGCCCAGGTTCAAAGAGTCTTAAAAAATAAAGGGCATAAGGTATCCGAATATAAGACCGATAACCCTGAATTTCCGCTGCGTCGCTTTGTATTTAGCCCACAGGGGTTGAAATTAACTGGCAGCTTCGCAAAAGGCAAGTATCCCTTTTATCGCTTCGGAGGTAAAGGAAGTAATTACCAGCGTGATGAGTTACAGAGAAGATTTGAGTTCTTTATGGATTCTTATTGCTTCCGCAACGACCAAGTAGCAAAACTTAAACGATTTGTGCGAGAGAAATTTCATAATGCTACACAGGAAAAGAGAAAGGAGGCCTCTGCCCTAGAAACCAAACTTATTGAATATGCTAGTACTAAGGACAGTTTAATTCAAAAAAATCTAAAAGGTGTAGTTAGTGACTCGATACTGAAGCAACAATTAGACTCAATTGAGAAGAAAGAATTAGAAGATCGAGCTTCTTTAGCTATGTTGGGTAACACAGTAGGATCTCCTGAAGAGGTATTGGAATTTATAGAAGAGTACCTAACAAGCCCTAGCACAATTTGGAAAAAAGCAAACATATCAACGCAAATAAAGCTTCAGTGGTTCCAATTTCCTTCGGGCACCATCTATGACGGCAAAGAATTTGGAACTACGAAAGTATCAAGTGTGTTCAAGGCAAAAGAAGTAATTCTATCACCTTTGTCTGCTACAGTGGACTTCATAGGACTCTATTGGGACGGAATCGTTGATGAATTGCACCAATGGAGCAAGGTAATGTATTTTGCTCAGTCCTTAAATTTAAGTCCACTTTTATCTTAATTGAAACGACCATTGCTAGTATGGCAGAATTGAGCTAAATTTTCAATGCTTTTAAGTAGTTATGCAGGTCTCGGGTCGTTATATCTCTTTAGCTATGTTATACTTTTATTATATTATTATTGGTCGCTTTTATACAATATTTAAAATTATTTTATGAGTATGAATCAGGATTTAATGGTTAGGCTCTTTAGGTCTATCGAGGGAGACACTGACGACGATCTTGTAAAGGTTGCTAAAAAAATTATAGAAAATGAGAAAGTAATTGGGCATAAAAAATTAGCTGGAAGGCTAAAACTTATACTTGATGAAAATGTTGCAGGTCATTTAAGTTTTAAAAAGGAGCTCAAAACTCTTTTGCCAGGAGGCACAATTATCCCAACCGATAAAAGGCATAATATTCCATTAGCTACTATTATTGACAATGGGAGTCTCCGCCATGAAATGATTTTGCCGAAGCCGGTTGAAGCAAATTTCCAAAGAATTGAGAAAGAATATGTTGCGCGAGAAAGGCTTGCTCATTTTGGATTAAAACCACGTCAGAAGATTTTATTCTATGGAGCTCCTGGATGTGGAAAGAGCATGGGGGCAGAGAGATTGGCATGGAATATAGGGTTGCCTTTTTTGAAAGTTAGATTTGAAGCAATTATGTCTTCTTATCTTGGAGAATCAGCAAATAATCTAAAAAGACTTTTTGAATCAGTTAAAAATTACCCTTGTGTTTTATTACTTGATGAGTTTGATTTTTTAGCAAAAGCTAGATCAATAGGACAAGATGTCGGTGAAATGCACCGTATGGTAAATATTCTATTAAATCTTCTAGAGGATTATGATGCCCCTGGTATTTTAATTGCTACAACGAATCTGGAAGGTTCAATTGATAAAGCATTATTTAGACGATTCGACGATATAATTGAAATTCCCAAACCCGGGAAAGATGAAGTTGTTAGATTGTTAAAAACTACCCTTTCTGCTATTGATACATCAAACGATATTGAGTGGGAAAAGATTGCCGAAAAAATGGATGGGTTTTCTGCTGCTCTTGTTGTGAAAGTTGCAAATGATGCTGCAAAAACGGCAGTACTTCAAAATAGTAAAGTTATTGGAAAAGTTCATATAGAAAAAGCTTTACATGAAAATCTTAATTACAATAAATAATTTTTATGGCCAGGTTTCCTCATTTAGAGCTTTCTAAAAAGATTGATGGCTTACATAAACCAAAACAAGGTGGTCCAAGGGAAATTGATCCAACGACTAAAAATCATCTTGATAACAGAAAAGAATACGGGCGCATACTTTTAAGCAGAGTTGATGGTCTTTCTGAATATTGGAAAGATAATATTCGGTCTCGCAAAGAGGCTAATTTACCTGAGCTACCTAACCCTAATATTGTACCAGTTTTTTTACAAATAGATACTAAAAAATGTGACATTGAGTCATTGAAAAGTTTTGGAATTGAAATTATCGCCGAAGAAGAAGACGGATTTATTATTGGTGCTTCCAGTGACGATTTTCAGTCTCTTAGAGAAAAGATTAAAAAGTTTATGACTGAAAAGGGAAAATATAAAGACAAAGCATCACAGCTTTGGCAAATAAATGAAGGAACTCAATGGAGGGTTGATCAAATCTTGTCTGATGATTTAAAATTAAAGTGGAGTTCAATAAAGGATGAGGATGAATTAATTGTTGATGTGGGAATTGCTTGTCATTTTAAAATGCCTGGCCAACCTATTAAAACCAAAAAAGAAACTGATTCACATTTTAAAAAGAGGACGGAAAGTTGGAAAGAAAGAAAAAATAAAAATGAATTAAGGAGAGATGATATCGCCATGAAGCGACAAACTGAGTTTGAGAATTTTATTTCAGCCTGCAAGGGAGAAGCCCTAGGTGGATACGTTGATTTTGATGATAGTTTTTCTTGTCGCATTAAAATTTCTGGTAAAGGATTGAAAGATATTGTCTTAAACTATCAATATTTATTTGAAGTTGTGGAATATGACTCTTTAATGATACAGGATTCTTCTGTGAGTGAAATTGGTCCTGTGTCTCCTGAATTAATTCCACCGGACAAAAATTCTCCAAAAGTTTGTGTTATAGATAGTGGCATACAAGAAGAACATAGATTACTTGCACCTGCAATTGATAATTCAAATTCAATATCTTTTATTCCTGGAGATACAAGTACCGCAGACATAGCTCAAAATGGTGGACATGGTACGCGCGTTGCTGGAGCAATATTGTATCCCGATCAAATACCTAAAAATGGAAAATATTTATTACCATGTTTTATACAAAATGCTAGAGTATTGGAACGCAACGGAAATCAGTCAATATTACCTGAAACATTATATCCGCCTAAATTAATGGAAGATATAGTTTCACATTTTGATGACACTCGTATTTTTAATATGTCTATAAATTCCTATAATGCATGTAAGTTAATTCACATGTCTCAATGGGCCACTACAATTGATAAGTTAATGCACGCCAATAACTTACTTTTTATTCTCTCAGCTGGAAATTTGGATAGTAGTAATGTTAATCCTCAAAAACCAGGTATAAAAGAACATCTGAAAGCAAATAGAAACTACCCTGATTTTTTAATGGAAAATTCAAGTCGTATCGGTAATCCTGCGCAAAGTTGTTTTGCACTTACTGTTGGCTCAGTTTGTCTTGATAAATTCGACGATGGATTGAAAGAATCCTTTGGTCAGAAAGATCAACCATCATCCTTTTCTCGTACAGGTCTAGGTTTATGGGGAATGATTAAACCTGATGTAGTTGAATATGGTGGAGATTTTGTTAAAGAAAAAAATGCAAATCCCAATATTTCTCACGAAGCATCAATTTCGCCCGAGTTAGTAAAATCAACTTATGGAGGAGGAAGTGAGGTCGGGAATGATACTGTTGGTACTTCTTTTGCTGCGCCCAAGGTTGCTCATATTGCAGCGAATTTGCAGAGGCTTTATCCTGAGGAATCTACCAATCTATATAGGACCCTGATTGCACAATCCGCAAGATTGCCCAGTGCTATTTTCGATGTTCCTACAGTAAATGATATTCGTCATTATGGTTACGGAATACCAAATTTGCAAAGAGCAATAGAAAATTCTGAGAAACGTATAACATTAATTGCTTCAGGAGATTTATCTGCAAAACAAGCAAATGTTTATTCAATTAAAGTACCCAGAGAAATGAGGCGACCAGGTGAAGATAACGACATTCTTATTGAAATTACACTTTCATTTACAGCACGACCACGAAGGACAAGGAGAGGCACTCATTCTTATCTTTCAACTTGGTTAGATTGGGAATCATCAAAATTAAACGAAAACTATAATCAATTTGTTCAGCGTGTTCTTAAAAACATGGACGCCTTGGAAGAACAACCAGAAGATTCAGATACGATTAAATGGCTAATTAGAGAAAATAAAGAGTGGAGTAAAATTAATGGCCTAAGAAGACAAGACAGTACACTTCAAAAATCTTGGTGTATAATTAAATCTAATCAATTGCCCGAGGTCTTAAGTCTCGCTATTGTTGGTCATGTTGGATGGGAGTCTGATTTGAGTGAAAAAGTTCCTTATTCTGTTGCAGTAAGCTTTGAAGCATTAAGTGCTAACATAAATGTTTATGAAATGATTAGAATAGAAAATCAAATCTCAATTCCTATTGAGATAGAGCAAGAAATCAAGGGTACCTAGCCATTTATTAGTTACTAAAAATAGCTTAAATTCTTTTTTAATAATCGCTTTAAAAATTAAGCTAAAAATGCTATACTTTTTGGAGTTTTTCAACTATATTTATGGCCATCAAAAAATCACAACTTTATAGCTCTATTTGGAAAAGTTGTGACGAACTTCGTGGTGGTATGGATGCATCTCAGTATAAAGACTATGTGCTGGTTTTGTTGTTTATAAAATATATCTCTGATAAATATGCAGGCGTGCCTTATGCTCCAATCACTATTCCGAAGGGATCAAGTTTCAAGGATATGGTGGCGCTTAAAGGAAAGGCTACTATTGGTGATGATATTAATAAAAAAATAATTGCGCCTATCGCGGAAGCCAACAAACTATCAGAAATGCCGGATTTTAATAATGCGGAAAAGCTGGGCAGTGGTCCAGATATGGTTAAGAAGCTTTCTAATTTGATTGCTATTTTTGAAAATCCTGTTCTTGATTTTAGTAAAAATCGCGCTGAAGGCGATGATATTCTAGGTGATGCCTATGAATATTTGATGAAAAACTTTGCTACCGAGAGCGGAAAGAGCAAAGGACAATTTTATACTCCGGCAGAAGTCAGCAAAATTATTGCCAGAGTTATTGGCATCGCGCAAACAACAAGTAGCACTCCTACTGTGTATGATCCAACTTGTGGCTCAGGTTCTTTGCTTTTGAAAGTAGCGGATGAGACAGATAAAAATGTAAGACTCTATGGACAAGAAATGGATAATGCCACTGCTGGACTTGCGCGTATGAACATGATTTTGCACGACAATGCAACAGCGGTAATAATGCGAGAAAATACTCTCTCAACTCCGCTTTTTAAAGATGGCAATCAACTTAAAACCTTTGAATATGTCGTAGCCAACCCCCCATTTTCATTCAAATCATGGAGTAATGGCGTTGACCCGCTACATGATCCGTTTGGAAGATTTCAAGATTTTGGTACCCCGCCTACAAAGAATGGCGACTATGCTTTTCTACTTCATATTATTCGCTCATTAAAGACTACCGGTAAAGGCGCATGTATTCTTCCTCATGGTGTACTCTTTCGTGGTGGGGCTGAGGGTGGTATTCGTACTAATATAATCCGTCGTGGGTATATTAAAGGAATTATCGGATTACCTGCCAATCTTTTTTATGGAACAGGTATTCCTGCTTGTATTATTGTGCTTGATAAAGAAAATGCCGACAAACGCAAAGGTATTTTTATGATTGATGCCAGTAAGGGTTTTGTAAAAGATGGCAATAAAAATCGTTTACGTGCGCAAGATATGCATAAGATCGTGGACGTCTTTAATAAACAAACAGAAATTCCAAAGTATTCTCGCATGGTAGGTGTGGAGGAAATTGAGAAAAAAAATGAATTTAATCTTAATATTCCTCGCTACATAGATAGCCAAGAGCCAGAAGATATTCAAGATATTGAGGCGCATCTTAAGGGTGACATTCCAACTAAAGATATAGAAGATTTAGAAAACTATTGGAGTGTATACCCAACTCTTAAAACTTCGCTTTTTGGTAATAGTAAAAGGAAAGGATATAGCACTCTCAAAATTAAACAAGAAGAAATCAAGCAAATTATTTTTTCACATCCAGAATTTACTAAATATGCCAAGACAATGGAGACAACTTTTACTACATGGAAAGAGAAAAATACTATTCTTCTAAAGAAATTGGCTATTGGTGCAAAACCGAAGGAAATTATTGGCAAAGTATCTGAAGATATTTTGACAGCATTTAGTAAAACTAATTTGATTGATAAGTATGATATCTATCAGCATTTGATGGAGTATTGGGCAGAAACAATGCAAGATGACATGTATCTAATTGCTGTTGATGGCTGGAAAGTAGAACTTGCACCGGTAGAAGGCAAAAAAGGAGAAGTAGATTGTGATCTTGTGCCAAAATCTTTAGTAATTAATCGCTATTTTGCTAGTGAGAAGAAAATAATAGAAGAACTACAAAATAAGCTTGATGGTGTCGCGCTAGAAAAAGAAGAACTTATTGAAGAAAATAGCAGAGAAGAAGGATGTTTTGAGAGTTTTGATAAAGTAAATAAAGTGAATATTACATCTCGAATTAAAGAAATAAAGGGCAGTAAAGATGATGCTGGGGAATTAAAGGTAATGGAGAAGTGTCTCGCTCTAATAGAAAAAGAATCTGAAACAAAGAAAAAAATAAAAGAAGCTGAGAAAATGCTTGATACTAATGTAATTGCTAAATATAAAAAACTTACGGAATCAGAAACAAAAATGTTGGTGGTGGATGACAAATGGATGACAACTCTCGAGCAGGCAATTAAAGCTGAAATGGACCGCATAAGCCAGCGACTTACTGGGCGGATTAAAGAACTTGCTGAACGTTATGCTACATCATTACCAAAACTTGTTACTGAAACCGAAACGCTTACTAATAAAGTAGATGCACATCTGAAAAAGATGGGATTTATATGGTAACAGATACAGTAATAAAAAAAGGATACAAGCAGACTGAGCTGGGTTTAATCCCGGAGGATTGGGAGGTAAAGAATATTGAAGATTTGACCCCTCCAGGGAAAAAATTTGGGATTGTTGATGGTCCTTTTGGTTCAAATTTGAAAACAATTCACTATCGTAAATCCGGCATACCAATTATTACAAGTGGTTATGTTACAGATGGTAAATTTTTTGCTCCAGAGTATCTTTATGTTGATATTGAAAAGTTTAAACAAGAAAGAAGAAGTGCCGTCAGGGGTGGAGATATTGTTATGGCAAAAATTGGCGAAAGGTGTGGCGCAAGTGCTATTTTGCCAAAAGATCATTCTGAGAGTATTTTATCTGGAAATGCATTAAAGATTTCAATTGATGAAAATAAATTCTCAACAGAATTAATTGCTCAAATACTGTGGAGACATCATACAATAGGTAATTTGGAACTTTTAAGGACTATAGGGGCTCAGCCAGCTATCTCAATGGCTAATTTAAAGAAATATAAAATTCCTATTCCCGCTACCAAACTCGAGCAAACTGCCATTGCTACTGTTTTCTCCGACACTGATGCGCTAATCGAACATTTAGAAGAACTAATTACAAAAAAGAAAGCCATTAAACAAGGCACTATGCAAATTCTTCTCACTGGTAAAAAAAGATTGCCTGGGTTTACTGGTAAATGGGAAGAGAAAATTTTAAAAAAAATGATACAAATCCCTGTAACTGATGGACCACATTTAACCCCACGATTTTTGCAAGAAGGAATTCCTTTTTTATCCGTTAATAATCTCAATAATAATAAAATTGACTACTCTGATTTACGATATATTTCAAGGAAGGACCACGAAGAATTTTCAAAGAAATGTAAGCCACAAAAGAACGATATTTTATTAGGAAAAGCTGCTTCAGTTGGCTTAGTAGCCTTAGTAGAAACTGACCTTGAATTTAATATTTGGTCTCCAATAGCTTTAATAAGACTAAATAAAGAATATATTCCTAAATTTGTTTATTATTTATTTTCAACCAAAGCCACATCTGACCAAATAAAACTTCTCACCAACTCCTCCTCCCAAGGAAATATAGGAATGTGTGACATTGAAAAACTAAATTTTTTGGTTCCGTCTAAAGAAGAACAAGCCGGTATCGCAACAATTTTTTCTGACATGGATACAGAAATTGAAAACCTAGAGCAAAAGAGAGATAAATATATTATGATTAAAAAAGGAATGATGCAACAGTTATTAACCGGCAAAATACGAATATATGGCAACAACTAATCAAAATGTCGGACAGATAGAAAGAGCTACACAAAACAGAATTGTGGCACTGTTTCGTAACCAGCTCCAGTATGAATATCTTGGAAATTGGGAAGACCGACAAGACAATAGTAATATTGAAGAACTAGAAGTTAGTAAATATCTGATCAAGCGTGGATATAGCGATGCTTTGATTGCGCGCGCCTTGGACCAACTGCGCAATACTGCAAATAATTACAATGAAAGCCTATATACCAACAATCAAAATGTCTATAAGCTATTACGTTATGGCGCCAAGATTGTAGAAAATACCGGAGAAAATAATCAGAGTGTTAATTTTATAGATTGGAATCATCCAGAAAGGAACAACTTTGCTATTGCTGAAGAAGTGACTGTGCAAGGTAATCGAGAAAAACGACCTGATATTGTTTTATATGTGAATGGTATTGCTCTTGGAGTAATTGAACTTAAGCGCAGTACTGTGTCTATTGGTGATGGTATTCGCCAGAGTATTGTGAATCAAAGAAAAGAGTTTATTGAGTCATTTTTTTCTACAATTCAATTTATTTTTGCCGGTAATGACACAGAAGGATTGAAATATGGGACTATTGGTACACCGGAAAAGTATTTTTTGAAGTGGAAAGAAGACGAACAGGATGACAGTATGCTTCAGTTGGATAAATACCTGCTTAAGATGTGCGACAAAAAGAGATTCTTGGAATTATTATATGACTTTGTATTATTTGATGGCGGAATTAAAAAACTACCAAGAACACATCAGTATTTTGGTATTAAAGCGGCGCAGGAATTTATCCGCAGAAAAGAAGGTGGAATTATTTGGCATACTCAAGGTAGTGGGAAGAGTTTAATTATGGTTTGGCTGGCTAAATGGATTCTAGAAAACAATCCAAATGCTCGTGTAGTAATTTTGACTGATCGTATAGAACTAGATAAACAAATAGAGCGTGTATTTCATGAAGCTGGTGAAAAAGAAATTAAGCGTACGACTAGTGGCAAGGATTTAATGGAACAATTAAATAACCCCTTACCTCGTTTGCTTTGTTCTTTTATTCATAAATTTGGCGCCAGGGATATAGATAACTTTGATGCATATATAAAAGAATTAGAAAGTGGCCCAAGCAATACTGTGGGAGAACTATATTGTTTCGTGGATGAATGTCACAGATCTGAATCCGGCAAGATGCATAAGGCAATGAAAGCGATTTTGAAAAATTCTATATTTATTGGATTTACTGGAACCCCACTACTTAAAAAAGACAAACAAACAAGCCAACAAGTTTTTGGTAGATATATTCATACTTATAAATTTAATGAAGCGGTAGAAGACGGCGTAGTTTTGGACCTGATGTATGAGGCACGAGATATTGATACAAAACTTTCTTCAAAAGAAAAAGTAGATGCTTGGTTTGAGGCTAAAACTAAAGGATTAAATGATTTTCAAAAATTTGAATTGAAAAAGAAATGGGGCACAATGCAACAAGTTTTAAGTTCTAAATCACGATTAGAAAAAATTGTGCAGGATGTGGTATTAGATTTTAGTACAAAACCACGTTTAAATTCAGAATTTGGAAATGCAATTCTAGTTGCTGGAAGTATTTATGAGGCGACTCGTTATTTCGAGATGTTTCAAAATACTTCACTGAAAGATAAATGTGCCCTGATTACTTCTTATAACCCCTCTACGAGAGATATTGTTACTGAAGGCACAGGAGAGAATACTGAAACTGAGAAGGAGTATATTTATAAAAAGTACTCTGAAATTTTGGAAAATATTGTTGCTGATTCAGGCAAATCAAAGTCCGAAACCTATGAGGACAAAGCTAGAACAAAGTTTATAAAAGAGCCGGCAAATATGAAATTGCTTGTTGTGGTAGATAAGCTTTTAGTTGGTTTCGATGCGCCTCCTTGTACTTATTTATACATAGACAAGAAAATGCAAGATCATGGATTATTTCAAGCTATTTGTCGCGTGAATCGTCTAGATAGTGAAGACAAGGATTTCGGATATATTGTGGATTATAAAGACCTATTCACTAAGTTGGAAAGCGCATATTCTGTTTATGCCTCCGAGCTGGATAGTGATAATTTTGAAAAGAAAGACATTGATATTGTGTTAAAAGACCGTTTGACTAAAGGTAAGGAGCGATTAGATGATGCCCTGGAGGCCGTAGCGCTAGTCTGTGAGCCAGTAGCGCCACCAAAAGACAATTTGGCACACATTCGTTATT
>JBBUIR010000043.1:0-9759 GCA_038055245.1 Patescibacteria group bacterium
TATCACAAATAATAATAGTCATAATTGGAATTATGACTATGGTTGCTTTACTTTATTTAGAATAAATTTTAGTTAGCCCAACTCCAATCAGCGCCTGGATTTTTAGCATTGAAAACTTCAAAGTGGATATGCGGTCCAGTAGAACGGCCTGTTGAACCAACATAACCTATAATTTCACCTTGAGAAACTTGCGCGCCGTTGCGGGTGCCGAGTTTAGACATATGCGCGTAAAGAGTTTTCGTTTCATTTGAATGTTGAATTATTATCATACTACCATAACCTCCACTCCAACCTGTTTTTGCTATAAGGACTGTTCCGGAGGCAGATGCATAAATCGGTGTTCCTTTTGGCGCGCCAATATCTATACCTCGGTTTCCTGGACCGTGTAGACCTTGAGTCTTGCGTCCAGTAGGCACAGGATTTATAAAATATTCAGCAAAATTTTGGATTGGGTGAGTATCATAATAGTTTTTATCTCTAGCTACAGCCGATCCCAAGTTTGATGCAGGTTTATCGCCTCCTTCGTCCATCATTTCACCACCTGGAATCATAATTTTATCTCCAACAGTAAGTTTAGTGTCCTCAGTGATACCATTAAACTGAGTAATATCTGAAACATCTACCTTGTAAAGTTTCGCTATGTTCTTTAAGGTTTGTCCTTTAGTAATAGTATGTTCAAGCCCAGAAACAGGTAAAATGAATAACACATCACCTTCTTTAATCTTATCACTCTTTTTCATGTCGTTCGCCGCAAGAATGGTTTGGATAGAAACGTCAAACATATCAGCTATTTGTGAAACGGAATCGCCTTTTCTTACCACATAAACACTTATCTGATCAGAATAAGAGTTTCCAGCTTCAGTTTCACCCAAGACGCTCATATGGCTAGTCGCAGGGAAAAGAGCATTTTCAGATACTATATTAACATCAATATTGCTTCTAATATCACTACTTTTACTTTTGTCTTTTTTATCTTGTAAGATTGGAATAAAAGAAACATCAGCCTGAAGAAGGGCTATAGTTTGAGAATTTTTAGGATTTTGGGCAGAACTTAAAGAATCTACTACACCCGCAGAAGCGCTATTGCCAAAAATTGAAGACAAAAAATTAGCCTTTGCTGAAAAAGGCATAAAAAACGTCCCAAACAATAGGGAAAAGGCCAGAATAGGACTGCATATTTTAAATAAAGTTCTCATGATAGTACCATCGTCTCCGAATTTCAGCCATTTCTCTCCCCATAACCACCTTAAAAGGTACCTTCATAGGGTAGCTCAATGGAGGACTTAAGTCAATCAGACTGTGGAAAACTAATTGACAATTCGTTTTTAATGGTTTATAATATACGGATAGTTTTCAACAAAAAATTAGGGATAAAAAGGTTAGAATTATATAATAAACGTTATGACACCGGAAAATATTACAAACTTAAATGATTCTTATGAAGAAATTAAGCAAGACGTTATAAAAATAACAGGTAATCACCTTGATTTTGAAAATTTACGAAATTCCAAATATCCACAAGATGTACTTATGTTAATTACCAGAGCGCTTAACTTAGCAGAAAAAGAACCAAAAGGTTTTTTTGGTAAAAGGAAATCAGAACTTTTAGCGTTGGAAAAGAGAGCCCAAGAAGTTACAAATCAACAAATTCAACAACAAATAGATGAAAAAAATGAATCAACTCAATTAGAAAATCAGAAATTAGACGTCAAAGAAAACACTAAAGAAGAAGAAATTAAAGGAATAGCGGAAATTCTAGGGTCTAAAGAAGCAATAAATTACTATAAAAATAAAGAACAGAAGGAAAAGGAAAGAGAAGTAAAAATAAAAGAACTTAGAGAGACAATAGAAAATGCTCAAAAAGTAATTGAAGAAAATGAAAAGGTAATTAGAGAAAATGAGATTCAAAATAAATCTATATTCGAAAAATTAGCAAAACTTTATAGAAAACCCGAAGAAGTTAAAAATAAAGAAGAAATAGAGTCATTTGATACAAAATTTATTGAAGACACAATAAGTAAGCTTCTAAACCAGGTTAAGGAAATAAAAAATATTAAAGTAATAAAAATCAGTGGCCATGGTGATGAGTTAGTTTTATACGCCAATGTAACAGCAGGGAAATTTCTTATCCCAGTGGACATAGATGTAAATGGTATATCTATAGTGAACAATGGAAATAGTATAGAACCTGAAAAAAATTATTTATCCAAAATAAGCGCGACAAGGGGAGAAAATATGGTAAAAGACGTGATAGCGGAAAATATGAGCTCGCTTGAAACAAGAATTATTGAGTTTATCTCAAAGGATAAGAACAAGTCGGTGGAAAAAATTTGGATTGAGGACGGTCAATTAAAAGTTTTATACAAAAAATAAATCTTATGGACCAACCACCAAAAATAAATAACATAGAAGAAGAAAGAAAAAAACTTAATGAAGAACTTAGGGCAATTGAGGAAAGCACTAGACGTGCTGAAGAAAACATTAGACGCGAAGAAGAAACCATTAAACAAGCGACGGAGGCCTTGTCGGTGTTGGACAAAAAAGATACAAAAAAAGGTGAAATGGAAGGATGGACGGAAGAAGAAGAAATAGCGCATGCAATTTATTGGAGTACAGACAAAAATAAAAGTGTTGAAACCAAAAAATTAACAGACGAAGAGAAAAAGGAGCCGTCCATGAAAATTTCTCCCGAAGAAAAACAAAAACCTGATGAAAAAATTGAAAAATCAGAAAAAAAATTTGATACTCAAAAAATAGCGGAAGAAATAAACAGGAGAATTACCGAAGAAGAGGCTAAAAGAGACACTCCATTTTCGCCTGAGCAAAAAAATGCATTTGCATTAGGAATATTTTTGAAAGCAAAAGAAGATTTCCAAAAAGAAACTATTGAATCCTCTGGTAAATTTAAACGCGCATTTGTAAAAACCGAGAAGTGGTGGTCAGAAGATCTTGAAAAAACAAAATGGGGTAAAATATCAAAAGTGGTTATGAGTACAGCATTGGTAGGTTCAGCTACCTTGCTGGGTGCATCAGAATTAGGTATTGTTCCGGCAGGTAGTATCGTAACCAAATTACTCTCTAGAGTGGCTATAGCCACAGGTATAAACATGGCTGTAACTTCAAATATACCTGGAAAATTTTTAAATATATTTAAAAAAGAAAATACAGGGGAACAAAAACCAGAGAATACTGAGGAAGAAAATAAATGGAAAAAACATCTTACCATGCAGAATAAAATGATGGCTCTCGGCATAGGTGTAACAATAGGTTCAGCATTTATATTTAGTGGGGGATTAGCAGTGGCTGCAATTGGTACTGGAGGCATAGTCGCAAGAAGAGCATTCAACGCCTATTTTGACAAAAAAATTAAAGAAAAAGAAGAGGGATTAAAAAAATTATTAGAAGATATTAAAACAGGAGAACCTAATGAAACTTTTGATATAAATGCTCTCGTCGGAAAATTAGAAACATTTGGACAAGAATATGATAATTTATCTAAAAGTCTAAATAAAACTAAATGGGGGAAAGAATTATCAAATGGAGCTTTAACTATGGGTTCTGGTATAGCAACTATGGCAGTGTTTCATCATAACGCTGAAATTAAAGCTGAAACAAACCATGAAGCACAAATTAAGCATGATACTGACCTCAAACACCAAGAAGAAGTAAAACATGAAGCTGAATTGAAACAACAAGAAGAATTAAAAGCTAAAATAGCGGAACAATTTAAAATAAAAGACGCAACTATCCATAAAGGAGAGGGCATAGAGCATGCTTTCATTAGACAAATAGAACACAATCCTGAACTAGCTCAAAAATTAGGATTTAATGGAAAACCAGAAGAACTGCATGCATTTGCACAACACGAAGCTCATATCGTAGCAATAAAAGAAGGGTACGTAGATAATACTGGAAACGAGGTCAGAGTAGCCGAAGCAGACAAAGTAGCTTATGAAATTAAAATAGAAAATGGACATATTGTTGTAGATGAAAAAACTATTGTCGATGGAAAAGTAGAAATATCCGAAACACATCACGAAGGAGATAAATTTGAAGAACAAACAGATAAATATGAACGTGTTTATACAAAACCACACGTAGATAATATTGACCATATTCTAGAAACAAAAGGAACCGATATTTCTCACGTAGAAACAAACACAGGGGAACAAATAAAAAATGAACATGTAGATACATCAAAAAATATAACGCCATCGGGAATAAAAACTGCAGAAATAGCCACAGCCCCAATAATAGTAGAATCTTCAACAAATCCATTTAAGCTTTCGGAAGAAGTATTAACACAAGTAAAAGAGACACATTCAAATAATATAAATAATTTAATTCACGCAAATTCTCTAAGTGATTTAGATAAAGAAAACTTAACAGACACTATCAAAGAAGGCAATGCTAGCGTACTAATGGGAGAAGATACTAAAGAAATATATCATCCGTTACAAAATTATATGCATAAACTTCAAGATTTGACACACCTCAAACCGATAGAAGAAAATCCTTTACATCGAGCAGAAACACCTGAAGAATATATGAACCGAGCTGAAATGAAAGCTGCAGAAATGGGAAAATTGGATGATGTTAAGTTGTCTGATATAATTTTAAACACTAAAGTTTTTCCTAATGAACAAGTACACATGCAAGACGTAGCTTCAAAAAATCTTGATCAAATTTTTCCAAAAGATGTAACGAGTAATTGGCTACAAAAAGGAGGTTTGTCAGCTAGCCAAGTAATAGGACTAGAAAAACCTGGACAACTAGCTGGATTAAATGCCTATTTACATAAATTAGAAGAAGTGACAGGTCTTAAACCTGAAGAAGGAACAGCGACAAAGCCATCAGAAACAGTACATCATTATGTAAACCGTGCTTTAGCAGAAGCGGGAAGGCAAGGTAAATTAGAAGAAATTAGAATACATGATAAAGATCTTGTTACACCAGAACATCGTCCATTTCAAATTCCTAGAGAAGAACACAAAGAAATTCCTGTAGAAAAACACGAGCAAGAAATAAAAAATGAAGAACCTAAAGCTACACCTGAAAATAAACCAGAAATAGAAAAACATGAGAATACTGATAAAATATTAGAAAAAAGATCCGATGATCTTTCAAAGACAATAAAAGAAAATGAAATAAGAGAAAAAGCTCTTTTAAAAGAAATAGAAAATAAAAAAGCAGAAATAACAAAAAAATTAGATGATACGACACGTGTAAGAAAACAAATGGAAGACCTAAAAAAAGAAAATGAAAATACTTTAAAAAAAATAGAAAAAAGTGAAAAAGAAATAATGGAAAAAAGTGGTGAAAAAATAGATACAGGAAAAACTAAACAAATCAATGACAATATTAAAAATCATGAAACAAAAATAAAATCTAATTCAGATGCAATAGAAGACACAAAAGGGAAAATGAAAGATCTTACAAAAAAAATAGCGGAGGAAAAAGAAGTCTTTAAAAAGAAAATGTCCGAAATAGATGATAGAATAAAAATGAGAATAGAAAGGACAGAAAACATTTCAAAAATAAGTGAAAAAATAAGTGAAGTAGAAACAAAAGTGGGTCATTCGATTTCAACAGAAGAAAAAAGAGAAATTGCTAAAAAAATGTTTCCAAATATGAAAGAATTCCAATAAAAAGTGAAATTTATTATTATAATTAACTACTTGGACATCGGATGTCCAAGTGAACAAAAAAATTATGAACACAAAAGTAGCACAAAATGAAGTTAGAAAAAATATTATAGAATTGTTTGAAATAAATAATTTATCAGAAGATAAACAAGAAGAAACTATCTCTCGTATTGGTAAAATAATTTTCCAATCAGTTTTAATGAGGGTTTTGCCTATTCTAACTGAAGAAGAATTGGCTCAATATGAAAAATTAGTTGAAAATAATGTTGAACCAGATGCTTTATTAGATTTTTTCTTTGAAAGAATCCCTTCATTTTTACAAATCGTTGCTGCAGAAGCAGAAAATTTTAAAAAAGAATCTACTGAAGTGTTAAGCCAAATAAAATAAATATTAATATGAGTATAGAAAATAATTTTTTAAGAAAAAAAATATTCTATTTAATATTATCTCTGAATGTACTCAGCACTTCTGATGTTTTTAGCGCAACACACTTAGATCAAGATAAGTCAAAACAAAAAACTGAACAAACAAGAGATATTAAATCTAATTATGAGATTTCTGGAGACTCTGTATTAGTAAAAAGCTTAAATAAAGAAACTTTACAAACTTATGTATATGGTATAAGCACTGCAGAAATTTTATTTGGTTTGGAACCAGGAACTTTAGTAAAAAAAATATCAATTATAAACGAAAGCGGTAAAAATGCTGGTTTTTCCGAAAGAGACACATCTGCAATAGACTTAGGAAAGGATTTGTTTATGGCAGACAATAAACCTCAAGAAAATCAAATAGATGGCTTAGAAATTGGTAAACATGAAACATTTCATTTATTGGATAGAATTTACCATATAAGTGAAGATACAGCATGGCAAGAATTATTCAAAGAATTAAGTTTAAGACCAGAAAATGCCCCAAAAAATGAAAATATTATATGGGATATACAATATTTTGAACTTATAAACGAAAAAAATTTTGACCCTGATAAACAAATATTTGGTGGACATAGTGCTGATAACATTAAAGAGTTTTTAGCTTCTTTTATTAATTCTATTACTAGAGAAAACTGGCAAGAAATTATGAATAAATACAAAGAACACGGTGGATTTGACGATTTTATAATCAAATACAAAAAAACTTTGGAAACTTTCCAAAATATTCTAACTGCTAAAAAAGATATATCATCAAATGCTCCTATATTAGAAATAATAAAACAAAGAATAAATTTTCTTAAATCTAAATAGAGTGTTATATTTGATGAATGACAGATCATTTATCAGGGCTAAACAGCAAACAAATAGAAGCGGCAACTCACATAAACGGGCCACTTCTTATCGTTGCTGGAGCAGGCGCGGGAAAAACTAAAACGATAACGCATAGAATACTGAATCTGATAAAAAATGGAGTCGCTCCAGAAAAGATTTTAGCTGTCACTTTTACCAATAAAGCGGCTAAAGAAATGCAAGAAAGAATAAATTCGGCAATAAAAAATAATTTCTCTGGTAATCCTTTTTCTCAGGTCCTCGGATCTCCGGGTCCCTATCCCGGACAGACCATTCAAAAAAGCATTACCAAAGAAATTATTAGCAGGCCTTTCGTCAGTACTTTTCACTCTTTGGGAGTTTATATTATAAAGGAAAATGCTCGAATTTTAGGACTAACTAGGCATTTTACTATTTTAGACGAATCAGATTCTACAACTTTAATAAAAGAGTCATTGAAAGAATTAGAGCTAGACCCAAAACAATATGATCCTAAAAAAATAAAAAATATAATTAGTAAAAAAAAAGGGAAATTTACACATCTTAAAGATTATGAGGAAATAGCCTTATCTGGTGGAGTAGGATACCTAAATAAGGTGGTAGCGCAAGTTTGGAATTTATATGAAAAGAAAAAGACAAAAGAAAATTCTTTAGATTTTGATGATTTGCTTTTGAAAGCAACCAAATTATTAAAAGAAAACGAACAAATTAGAAAAATATATCAAGAAAAATGGGAATATATCCATATAGATGAGTATCAAGACACAAATGAAGTGCAATATTTAATGTCGCGTTTACTTTCTGAAAATAATAAGAATATATGCGTGGTGGGGGATGCTGATCAAAATATTTATTCTTGGCGTGGAGCAAATTTAAAAAATATTTTAAATTTTGAAAAAGATTATCCAAATACAAAAATAGTTTTACTTGAAGAAAATTACAGATCTACTCAAAACATATTAGAAGCTGCAAATGAAGTGATAAAGAAAAATAAATACAGACCAGATAAAAATTTATTTACTAAAAATGTAATTGGGGAGAAAATAGGTTTCTATGAAGCGTTGGATGAAAGTGACGAAGCAGACTTCGTGGCAACAAAAATTTTAGAAATCATGGACAAAGGAGTAGATGTGTCTTGGCGAGGTGTTTCGCAGGCCGACGGGCCGAGAGGCAGCGCTCCGCTAGCAAGCGGAGACAGCGACCCCGCTGAGACAGCATTTTCTTCTTTGTCAGAAATTGCGGTTTTGTATCGAGCCAATTTTCAATCTCGAGCGCTAGAAGAAGCGATGCTAAAATATAGCATTCCATATCAAGTTTTAGGAGTTAAATTTTTTGAAAGAAAAGAAATCAAAGATACTCTCGCTTATCTTCGCGCAGCGCTTAATCCGGAAAGTTTATCTGATATAAAAAGGATAATCAATTTCCCTACTAGAGGAATAGGAAAAGTAACACTCGTAAAAATATTTGCAGGAGAAAAAGAGTCTCTACCAATAAAAGTAAAAATAAAAATTGATAATTTTTACAAAATATTAGAAGAAATAAAAGAAAAAATCGAAACTTTAAAAGCATCCGATGTCGTAAAATTTACAGTCAAAAAATCCGGGATTGAAACAGAACTTATGTCTGGCGCTGAAGAAGACATGGAAAAATTGGAAAACATAAGAGAACTAGCCACTTTGGCCCTAAAATATGACAATTTAAAGGACGGATTAGGAATAGAGAAACTATTAGAAGACGCATCTTTGGCTTCAGATCAGGATGGAATAATGATCAATGACAAAAAAAAACAAAATAAAAACGCAGTAAAACTTATGACAGTCCATGCATCAAAAGGACTTGAATTTAAATATGTTTTTATCACCGGATTAGAAGATGGACTTTTCCCGCATCAAAGAGATGGTGAAACAAAAAATGCCGAGGACAAAGAAGAAGAACGCAGACTTTTTTATGTCGCGCTTACTCGCGCCAAAGAAAAATTATTTTTATCATTTGCAAATTTTCGCACTATTTTCGGCTCACGCCAAATAAATACCCCATCTGAATTTATTTCTGACATTCCGAGTGATATTATAGAAAAAGATGGGGAAAAAGGTGGAATAAAAACAATTTATATATGACCCTTCAAAAAACTCAGGGTCATGGTGATACAATAGAACCATGATACACAGAGCAAAAAAATCATTAGGGCAAAATTTCTTAAAATCCATTCTTGCGCTAAAAAAAATAGTGGAAGCTGGAGAAATTTCTATAGATGATATCATCTTAGAAATCGGTCCTGGAAAAGGAGCACTAACAGAAAAACTTTTAGAAAAATCCAACCATATTATTGCTGTTGAAACAGATCGCGAGCTTTTTGAATTTTTACAAAATAAATTTGAAAAGGAAATTGCAGAGAAAAAATTAATTTTAATAAATAATAATATATTAGAATTTGATTGCGTTAGGCAAGACATAACGCAATATAAAATTATTGCGAATATTCCTTTCAATATCACTGGCGCGATATTGAAAAAATTTTTAGGGGGTATAAATCAGCCAGAAATGATGGTCTTGATGGTTCAAAATGAAGTCGCAAAGAGAATAGTAGCGAGAAACGAGAAAGAAAGTATATTATCGATCTCAGTAAAAGCATATGGGGACTCAAAAATAGTTATGAAAGTGCCAGCTAGATATTTTTCACCTGAGCCAAAAGTGGATTCGGCTGTAATTGCCATAAAAAATATATCTAGAAAGGTTTTTATAGAAAATAATATAAATGAAGATATATTTTGGGAAATAATCCGAACTGGTTTTGCCCACAAAAGAAAAAAACTCTCCTCAAACCTAAAAATATTACAAAAAAACGGACGCCTGG
>JBBUIR010000044.1:0-2224 GCA_038055245.1 Patescibacteria group bacterium
TCTTGAAGATGTGAGGTTATTTTCTTGGTAACTTGTTTAGGTTTGAAGGATATTGTTGACATAATTTTATATTCTATATTTTTATAATACACCTGCGTTAACTTAATGTCAACCTTATTTTTTATTTCTTTCTTTGCGCTTTTACTCGATCAAGTTCAGTCAGATATTTTTTACGAATTCTAACCGATTTCGGAGTAATTTCTAAATATTCATCACTATTCATAACTTCAAGCCCTCGTTCTATACTTAAAATAAAAGCAGGATTTAAATAAATTGCTTCATCGGTGCCAGATGCCCTCATATTGGTTAATTGTTTCCCTTTGGTAGGGTTTACCGACATGTCATCTCCTTTTAGGACATTGCCAATAACCATTCCTTCATATACCTCCGTACCGTGTTCAATATACATTATACCACGTTCTTGTAAATTTGCAAGAGAAAAAGCCACAGCCTTACCTGCAATAATAGAAACCATAGAACCATATTCACGTTTTTTTATTTCGTTTGCATATTCTTTAAAACCTATAACTCGTGAAGACATTATGCCTTCCCCTTTTGTGTCTATAATAAATTCTCCGCGATAACCTAATAATCCGCGTGTTGGTATATCAAAAACAACTCTTACTATACCTTCTTTTTTTATCATATCTTTCATTATGCCTCGACGTTTGCCAATCTTTTTAATAACCGCGCCGGAAAATTCTATCGGAACATCAATTATTAATTCTTCGTATGGTTCCGTTTTAATACCATCTTTTTCCTTAATAATAACTTCTGGTTGAGAAACTTGCATTTCAAATCCTTCTCGGCGCATATTTTCTAAAAGTATGGCAATATGCAGTTCTCCTCTTCCATAAATCTTAAAAAAACTCGGTCCCATTTTGTCTCCTTGATCCGGAGAGAAATCAACTTTTAATCCAACATTTATTTCAAGTTCTTTTTCTAATCTTTCTTTAATTTGCCTGGAAGTGACAAACTTTCCTTCACGACCGGCAAATGGAGAATCGTTCACCAAAAAATTAAGAGATAAAGTAGGCTCATCAATTGCGATATGAGGTAATTGTTCTACGCTTTCATCTTCACAAATAGTTTCACCAATATAAATATCTGGTATTCCAGCTAGAAGCACAATGTCACCTGAAGTCGCTATGGAAACCTCTTTTCTAGCTATCCCCTCAAATCCAAAAAGTTTTGTTATTTTACCTACTCGACTTCCATTTTCTCCTTTTATAAAAACTTGACTGGGAAATGACATTTTCCCGGAATAAATTCGCGCAACAGCTAGACGGCCTAAAAAATTGTCATAACCCAAATTAAAAACTTGTGCAGACATTTTTCCGTTTTCATTGACGGAAGCTTGTGGAACTTTTTCTAATATAACATTCAGAAGAGGAGAAAGATCCGTAGATTTATCATCTAAATGCTTAAAAGCTTTTCCTTCACGGCCTATCGCATAAACCGTTTCAAAATTTGCTTGTTCTTCGTTTGCGCCTAATTCAAAAAATAAACTTAAAATTTCTTCATGCACTCTATGCGGGTCAGAAGCTGGTTTATCTATTTTATTTATAACGACTATGGGCCTAATTCCCAATTCAAGAGATTTTTTTAAAACAAACCTGGTTTGCGGCATTGGTCCTTCAACCGCATCTACCAATAAAAGAACAGAATCAACAGCGCGAAGCACCCGTTCCACTTCCGAGCCAAAATCCGCGTGACCGGGAGTATCCACAATATTTATTTTAGTGCCTTTATAAGTTATAGAAGTATTTTTAGAGTAAATAGTAATACCACGTTCTTTTTCCAAAGCGTTTGAGTCCATTGATATGTCTTCATCTTGAAGTCCTCCATTTTGCTTCATCAAAGCATCGGTAAGAGTTGTCTTGCCGTGGTCCACATGGGCGATAATTGCTATATTTCTGATTTCCATAAAATAAAAAAGCCTCTAGGCCTGAATTTGACTACAATAATAACATGCTTTTCTGAAAATAGCAAAGCATTTTACTATACTAAAATTATAGGACTCGTCGGTTAAACTTTTTTGACTTCAGTTCCTTCTTTGACTCTCTGTTCCGTCTTAAGATAATGTATAACTTTTCTGACCTTCATAATACATATATTGTAGCATAAAAAAGCATTTTGTGCGCCGAGTTGGACTCGAACCAACGATGCCCTAAGGGCCGCGGATTTACAGTCCGCTGGAATAGCCGCTATCCGATCGGCGCAT
>JBBUIR010000045.1:0-14220 GCA_038055245.1 Patescibacteria group bacterium
TTTCTGTTATAGTTTTGTTTATTCTTTTTTTTTATCCTAAAAAAAATGATTTTTTGGATTTTATTAAAGAGCATTTTCTGATTATTGGTTTTCTGATTGCTTTTTTCGCCTCTATATTTTCTCTGGTATATTCTGAAATAATTGGTTTTCTTCCTTGTCAGCTTTGTTGGTATCAAAGGATATTTTTATTTCCACAAGTATTCATTTTTGGCATGGCTCTTTGGGAAAAAAATAAGAAAATAATAAAATACACAATGCCACTTTTATCTGTGGGTTTTATTATTTCTATATATCAAAATTTCATTTATTATTTCGGCGAAAGAAGTAATCTTCCTTGTGATGCTTCCGGTGTTTCTTGTTATAAACAACTAGTGTCGGAATTTGGCGGTTATATATCTATACCTATGCTTTCATTTACCAGTTTCCTTGCGATTCTTACACTTTTACTGGTTGCTCATTTTTATTCACGACGTAGTACGAGTGAAATGTAAAAGTATACTTTTACATTTCCGAGTTGAGGAGTGAAAAAGGTTTATCTTTACAACAAAGAAAATTTATAGAAATCTTTGTAAAAATAAATATTATGTATATAAGGGTCAAAGTTTCTCCTTCGGCGAAAAAAGAAGTATTTAAACAGATAAATGAGGATCATTTTGAGGTTTCTGTTAAAGAAAAAGCCGAACGTAATCTCGCCAATAATCGCATAATTGAACTTTTTTCCATTCATTATAATCTTCCAAAAGGTAAAATCCGTATTATAAACGGGCACCATAGCCCAACTAAACTTTTGGTAGTTGAAAAATAAAAATAATTAATTTTTCATGTTAGCATTCACCCAAAAAGAAATAACTTTGATGAAGAAGTTAAATACACCAACTAAGGTGTAGGATTTTTTAAGTGGGTTATTTTCTAATCTCTAATTCGCGCGAATAAGCGAATGGTAATTTTGCAAAACTTTTGATACAATAGACCTATGACTATGAACGAGAAAGAACTTGAGAAAGTTTTAAAAGCGCTCGCCAACAAGCGCAGAGTTTTAATTCTGAAATATCTCAAGCGTGTCGGTTCAGCGTCGGTGGGGGAAATTGCTGATTCAATTAAACTGTCTTTCAAGGCAACTTCAAAGCATTTAATGATTCTTTTAAATACAGATATAGTTGAAAAAGAACAAGTCAGTCTTACTATGTTATATTTCTTGCCAAAAACTTCTCACCCCATGGTCGCTAAATTATTATCAATTATTTAATCTCTAATTCGCGCGAATAAGAGAATGATTTAATAAATTTATGTTAGTTTTTACCCAAAAAGAAAAAAAATTGATGCGGAAGTTAAACACGCCGGCGAAGGTGTAGGATTTTTTGAATGGGTCAAAATTTAATTTTGAAGATTTTTTAGATTAACTTTTTTTTGAGTTTTTGTTTCTATGACCAATTTTTGTTTATCATTTTCTCTACAAAAATTCTTGGAGATCCATAATAAAGTCTATTGAATGTTTTTATGATTTCTTTTGTTGTAAGTGGAAATTTTGATGTTTCTGGGGAAATACTCATGCCAGAAAATGCGTTACTTGTTTTGCCATCTATCATTAATTTTATATAGAAATTAAATTTCGGTAAATTTATAAAATCTTCAACTTCCATTGGTATAAATTCCTTTGATAATATTTCAGCGTCTTCTGCCCCTACTTCAAAAGAAAGAATCGTGCCAACATTACCTAAAACTGCATTTTTTATATTTTCTGATAATTGCGCCAAATACTGATTGGTTATATGCACACCTAATCCATATTTGCGTGATTCACTCAACATGCTGATAAATGTGTCTGTTGTGAAATTTTGAAACTCGTCTACATACAGATAAAATGGCTTACGCTTACCTGATTCTTTATGCGCTCTCTTTAATGTTCCAGCTTGAAGTTTTGATAATATTATTAACCCTAGCATATGAGCATTTATGTCACCAATTTTACCTTTTGAAAGGTTGACTAATAATATCTTTTTATTATCCATTAGGTTTTCAAAATCAAAACTGCTTTTATGCTGTCCTATTATATTGCGCATTAAAGTATTATTCATAAATTGTCCGAATTTTGACATAAAATAATTGAGCATTTCGCTTTTATGAAAGTCTGATGTTTTAGACATTTGCTTTGTCCAGAATTCTATAACAAGAGGGTCGGTCAGATGTTTCCTCTTTTCCATTTCAAATTTAGGATCAACAAACAGCTTAGGAATTTCTACAAGGCTTCCTCCATCTGGTCCTGCCATAATAGTGAGTGCTGCATTTCTAAGCCAGTGCTCAAACTGAGGACCTATGATGCCTGTTCTTTGTGGATCAAATAGTTTATAGAATATTTGTATACATTCATTTACCAAGAAGTCTTTCTCTATTTCGGAATGAGCTTCAAGTATATTAAGTCCAAATGGGAAATTAATATCGCTTGGGTCAAACAAAACTACATCCTCAAGCCTGTCCTTCGGGATATTCTTAAGTAACCAATCTATTGATTCCCCGTGAGGATCAATAAAGCAAACTCCATTTTTATTCTGAATGTCTTGCAAGCACATATTTTGATAAATAGTTGACTTACCAACACCTGTCTTACCGACCATGTACATATGGCGCAATCTGTCTTTTTCGGCATATTTGATAATGGTTGTCTTGCCGTGATATTTATTTACTCCAATGATTATATTATTCATAATATTTATATATTATTGATATTTAAAGATTTTTTATCAAAGTAGTTATCATCTATCACAGGCTTTGCCTCATTGTTAATTTTTTCTTGAATTTTCAGTTCATTGTTTGCAATTTTGAGAAGGATTTTTTTTTGTCTGTCTATTTTATCTATAATTATATTTTTTGTTTCGAGACCTATATAATTATCTATAGATAAAAGCATTTCATTTTCTAAAAAAAATATTTTATCAATATCGTTCATATGATTTTTATTAATTATTTAATAATGTATTTACCAATAAAGATTCACATGTTTCTTCAATAAATCTTTTCACAGGGCGTGCTCCAAATCTTTCGTCAAGTAATGGCTTAATTTTTTCTTCAAGTTCTTCTACGTTTATATCAAATGAAACATTATGCTTAGTCAGTCTTTTCTCCACTTTCTTTATTTCAAGCTTGGCTATGTCTATTAGATTTGGCAGAGTAAGCGGATTAAAAACGAGAATACTGTCAAAACGATTAATAAATTCTAACCTGAATATTTTTGTTAATTCAGGAATCATTTTTTCTTGTATAAATTTTTCATTCATAATATCTTCTCCCTTGTTAAATTCTTCCAATATTACATTCACTCCTATATTAGAAGTCGCCATTATTATGGAATTACAGGCATCCACTGTTTCATTTTGCCCCGAAGTTAATCTTCCGTCATCTAGCACTTGTAAGAAGATATCAAAAATTTTCGGATGTGCTTTTTCTATTTCATCTAATAATATCAAGCAATGCGGTTCTTTTTGTAACGCATTTGTAAGAGCGCCACCACTTTCATAACCGCTATACCCAGCTGGAGCTCCTATCAATCTCTGCATAGTATGATCTTGGCTAAATTCTGACATATCAAATCTTACAAAACTTTCTTGTCTGCCAAACATAATTTCAGAAATTAATTTAGCTGTTTCAGTCTTTCCAACTCCAGATGGTCCCAATATTAGGAACGATCCCAATGGCTTATTCGGATTTCTTACTCCTAATTTTGCCCTTTGCAGTGTTTGGATTATTTTATTAACTGGTTTAGTTTGATTGATAATTTTAGAGTTTAATGTTTGGTTTAAATTTTTTAATATTTCTATTTCGTTTCCGTTAAGCTGCATTTTCGGTATGCCTATTTTACTGGAAATTATATTAGAGATTATTTCGTCTGTTAAAACTTTCTTATTCATAAATTTAGCAAGCACAATCCCTTCGTCCATAAGGCTAATGGCCGCTTGAGGTAATTGTCCCAAGTTGGGGAATCGCTCCACATAAGAAATAATCTCTTGCATTACTATTGAAGAAATAATAACTTGATGGTTTTTGTTAAGTTGTATCATTTTACTTTGTAGTATCTGAACATATTCAAAATTATTTTGTTTTTTTAATCTAATTGTTTCAAACATTTTGATAAATGCCGGATACTCACGCTCTATATAATTATATTCTTTCGGTTCCATTGTGAGGATTACTTTATTTTCAGGATTTTTCAGAACGTCGTGATATAATCTGGCTGTATTTTGCAGAAGGTTTGAATTACCATATACAGTTCTACCTAAATTATCGATAAATAATACACAAGAAGGCAATTCGCTCATTATATTTTTAAAATAAATTCCTTCTTCACTGCTACTGTCAAAATTAAATAAATGCTCACTACCTAATTGAATAAAAGCCAAGTGTTCATATTTGTCTTGTTTAATCATATTTTTAACCCATCCATATACGAGGCTTGTTTTGCCCATACCGCTTAAGCTGACTATAATAACGTTGTTATTAATGCTTCGATTTACAATTCTGGTTAATCGATCCATCTCCTCAGTTCTTCCGACAACTTTTGGAAATTTATCTAAAGCAATTTCTTCCCTTAAGTCATGATACTCAGTTCTTTTAAAATTTTTCATTTATTTTAAGCTGCTATTTTTAATGTTATTCCATTCAAGTTCCTTTGTTGGTATATACTAGGAACCGATTTTGTTGATTTAGTTTCTTGTTCTTCTTGGTTTATATTTGGAACTGATCTAGAGTTCGTTGGTTCAGCATTTCTTAACTCTGCACTGTTTCGAGACAGTCCGAGAATTTGTAATAAAATCTCGTGACCATTAAAAGGTTTAGCTTTTAAGCTTTCCTCTGTAGTTCGTTTTTCTTCTTTCTGTTTTTCTAAAGACATTGGAGCTTCGTTTCTTGTAGTGTTATTAATTGTATTTCTATTGAAATTCAATACTATAGCTTCTCTGTTGTTCTTTGATGGTTTTTCTTTTCTATCTTGAATTCTTCTTTCAGTTATTATTCTTTCTATAGTTATCTTTTCGGGTTTCGTATTGTCAATCTTCTCCGTTTTGAAGTTTATTTCTCCTCCTTTTGTTTCAATTACAATCTTTTCTTTATCCTTAACTAGACTAACAGGACTTTCTTTGCCTTGGTCAGCTTTTTCCTCTTTAGTATTCTCTATATTGATACTTCTAACGTTTTGAGTTTCACTTTTATTACTATCAGCTACATAAGAAACTGTTTCTATCTTTTCTATACTTTGTGCTTGTATATTATCAACTACCATTTCTTGTGCGACATTACTTTCGCTTTTAACTTTCTGGTCTTTGGAAACATGTATTTCATTAACAACTTCACTTAAAATAGTCTCAGTTTTGCTTATTTCTTGTGGCATATTAACTACTGCTTCTACTACAACATCAGAACTTTGCACTTTCTCAATTACCTCTTCTTCGGCTTTTATTTCTTTCCCGACACTACTTCTTTCTGTGATTTCACTCATATCAACCAGAACTTGTTCTACTTCTTGATTTGAATTTACTGATATTTCTTTTGATCCATCAAGCATCTCACCTACAACTTCTTGTTGTCTTTCTTCTATTATATTTACCTCTACTTCTTCAGCATTAAAAATTTGTTCCATTAATTCGGTATTTTGTTCTTGAATACTTTCTATATGAAATACTTGTATTGTTTCATTTACTTCTGCTTGGTTTTCTATATCTGTTGTATTAACTACAGCTTGTTCTTGTTGAATATTTTCAACCTCAGATGTTTGCACTTGCTCGAAGGCTACTTCTATTGGTTCACCTTCGTCTCTCAATAATTCTCTGATCCTATCTTCAAGAGTTTGTACTTTCTCTGTTTTATCTTCGACTGTCACAACTAATGGTTCAGTGCGTTCTTGAGTGTCTTCAAAAGTTTGCTCAGTTTCAGCTACATTAATAACAGTATTCGCTTCTTCGACAAATTCTGCTTGTGGCTCTTCTTTAAGTAGGTCAATAATTCTTTCGGTAATAACTTTTTCTGCATCTTCTTTTGCATCTACCAATAATTGTTCGCCATAGTGAGTATTATCTATGTTGACATGCCCCCCAACAGAAGATTGGTTTTCTTCTATTAAAATTACTTGCTCTACATCAGCATAATGGATTTCAGGGGTACTCAAATTCTGTTCTTCGATTTGAGTAATTTCTTGTGCTTGTTCAACTTCTTCTTCATTAACTGCTTCGATTTCTGTTAATAAAGACTGTTCCAGTAATGTTTCTTTATCTACTTCTTCTTGTTTGTCTATATCTATACTTAGTTCCAAATTCAAAGTTGCTTCTTCAACTTTTGTTCCATCTACCTTATCAATTGGTTTATCCTTTATTTCCTCTTTTATTTTTTCTTCTTCGTATGAGAAAGTTTTACCTTGAATATTTCCATCTTTATCAACTTGTATAACTGTGATCTCTGTTATTTTTTTATCTTGAGTTTCGATTACTTTATCGGGTAATAGATAAGGTTGTTCTGGATTATTAATTAAATTTTTGATCATATCCTCAAATACCAATTTTAAATGTTCACTAAGGTCAGAATTTTTAATTATTTCTCGAACATCATTATTTTTATCATCTAAATATTTTCCTTCAATCAATGTATAGCCCTTTAGCTCATGCACTTCTTTAAGTTGTTCTTCAGCAACTCCATGTGTTTCCATAGCAAACTGCAACAAGGGATCTATTTTTTCTCCATCTTTATCTTCAGTAGGTTTTTCTCCCTTTTCTTCATCTATCTGACCCTTGTATTCATTTTTACTTTCGTGTTCTGGAGTTTGGGAAACATATTCAAAAGTATCACTAGGATTTAATTCAGTTCCTTTTTCATTATCTTTTTCATTGATTTCTACATCTTCTGTTGTTGGTTCAGATTCCATCATATTTTTTCTCTATTAAAAACAAAAAAATCCTGCTACGGGCAGAATTTTGGGGCCTTCTAAAAGAAGAAAGCAAAAAAAATAGTCCTGCTCGGGATTCGTAAAAATGATTGGTAATCGGACTTGTTCCTTCGATTTAAATCGGAGGGCTTACCGTAGCGGCACTGTACTGGAATCTAACCAGTTTCCCCAATCATTTATTATAACTTTTTAATGAACTGTTTAATTTTATGCTTTCTTAATAATCTGTCAATTTTTCCTGTGGATAAAGAGAATTTATCCTTTAAAATTGGTATAATAAGAAAGTGAAAAAAGTGAGAAAAACAAAAATAATGGTTTTCGGAACTTTTGATGGACTGCACAAAGGGCATCTTAATTTTTTTCAACAGGCGAGAAACTTCATGAAGAGTTCATTTCTAATTGTTTCAATAGCAAGAGATGAAAATGTAATTAAAATAAAAGGAAAGTCTCCACTTTTGAACGAGAAAAAAAGAATGATTTTAGTTAAAAAATGCAAACTAGCTGATAAAGTAGTTCTTGCTGGTGTAAAAAATCATATTCCACATATCGTAAAAGAAAAGCCTAATATTATTGCTCTTGGTTATGACCAAAAATTTTATGTCAAAAATCTTAAAAAATACTTGAAAAATAATGGTGTTTTAGTAAAAATTATACGCTTGAAGCCGTATTATGAAAGAATATATAAAAATCACTTGCTAAATAAAAAAAGATAGATATAATTCTATATTATTAGTAATTTTATTAAGTCATATGCAAGATCTAGATATAGTAAAAATCATTAAAAAAATATTTTTAAATAAAAGTTTTGTTTATATGTTTTTTGTTAGTTTAATTTCTTTAATTATTATTTTAACTATTGGTCTAGGATTTGTTTGGTATTATCGCGCAAACGTTTTTGATTATTTTGCTAAAGAATATCTGCAAGAAATACAAAATCCAAATAATAATTTAGGAAATAATGGAAAAATGACTGCTGAAAAAATCATAGAGAAACAATCTATTTTCTCTCAGGAATCTTTTGTTGTTGATGCCGTCAAAAAAACCAATCCGGCTGTTGTTTCTATTGTTATTAGCAAAAATGTTCCTAAATATGAAACTTACGTTGATCCGAATCAACAGCAAAATCCATTTGGTGATTTGTTCCCTAATTTTTTCTTTAATATTCCACAATATCGTCAAAATGGCACAGAAAAGAAAGATATTGGCGGAGGATCAGGGTTTTTTGTATCCAGTGACGGATTAATTGTTACTAACAAACATGTTGTTGACCAAAAAGATGTTGAATATACAGTTTTTACAAACGACGGTAAAAAGCATATAGCCAAAGTCATAGCACGTGACCCGGTACTTGATATTGCTCTTATTAAAATTGAAGGTTCCAGTTTCCCATATCTTTCGTTAGGAAATTCCGATTCTCTGCAAGTCGGACAAAGTGTCATTGCGATAGGTAATGCTCTGGGTGAATATAGGAACACGGTTTCTGTCGGCGTAATTTCAGGACTTGCTCGTTCAGTTGTGGCCGGAGATGCTTCCGGCAAAACGGAGTTATTGGATAAAGTTATTCAAACTGATGCGGCAATTAATCCTGGAAATTCCGGCGGACCATTGCTTGATCTCTCCGGAAATGTGGTTGGTGTCAATGTTGCCATAGCGCAAGGATCTCAAAATATAGGCTTTGCTCTTCCTATAAATACTGTTAAAGGCGCAATTGAATCAGTGAAAGCCACTGGCAAGATTGTGCGTCCTTACTTGGGCGTCCGCTACGTTGCCGTGAATGCTGAAATGAAAGATAAAAATAATTTATCCGTTGACTATGGCGTGCTTGTTAAAGCAGGACAAAATCAAAATGAACTTGCTGTTATTCCGGGTAGCCCAGCTGATAAAGCGGGAATAGTAGAGAATGATATAATTTTAGAAATTAATGGTGTAAAATTGGATGATAAAACCACTCTTGCTTCTCTTATTAGGGAAAAAAATATTGGTGATGTAATCAATTTAAAAATTCTACACAAAGGTGTTGAGAAAAATGTTCAAGTAACTCTCGAAGCAGCCAAAGATTAATATAAAATAAAAACTTTGTTCCTATTTTTTTATTTTATATTTTGATAGACGAACGCCTGGCGTCCGTCCTTAAGTTCTGGTATTATAGAACTATGCCTATAAGAGAAACTAATTTTATTGAGGGTGAATATTATCATTTATATAATCGTGGTAATAGTAAACAGAAAATTTTTTTAGATGATAAAGACAGGGAAAGGTTTTTAAAACTTTTATACCTTTGTAATTCAAAAGAAAGAATTGACTTCAAAAACGATATTGTAAAAAGAAAAATAGATGCTTGGGATTTTGAGAAGGGTAAGTCTATAGTCAGTATAGGCGCTTGGGTTTTAATGCCGAACCATTTCCATCTATATATTACTCCTAAGCCGGACGCCAGGCGTCCGGCTGGAAACGCTGTTACGTATTTCATGCACAGGGTTTTAACCGCTTATTCAAAATATTTCAATGCTAAATATCATAGAACAGGTTCTTTATTTGAAGGTAAGTTTAAGTCTGTACATATAAATAAGGATACACAAGCAAAATATTTGTTTTCATATATTCATTTAAATCCACTAAAATTAATTGATTCTAAATGGAATAAAAAAGAAAACGGAAGTAAGGCTTCCGTTTTAAAATTTTTAGATGATTATAAATGGAGTAGTTATTTTGATTATTTAGAAATTATTCGTCCAGAAAATAAAATTATCAACAGAATTGATTTTTTGGATTATTTTGAAAGTAAAAAATCTTTTCAAAAAGAAATATTTGAATGGATAAAAATTAAAATAGAAAAGGAATAACACAAAAAACGGACGCCAGGCGTCCGTTTTAGCTCTCATTTGCTCCAAAAAATGAACGATGTTATAATATAAAATATGGAAGGACCAAATTTTTCACCAGAAAATAAAGAAGAAAGTTTTAATAAATTTAAAGAGCATATTAAAGGAAAAGCTTCTTTTTATAAGAGAGACATTGATGCCTTTGAATTTAACTGCCAAGAAATTTTCAATAAGGCCTTTTCTGAATTTAAATCAAAGAGAAGCAGTTTAAATTAGATAAACGAATAAACGAATAAAACGACGGACGCCTGGCGTCCGTCGTTTTATTTTATATCTTTTAGACGCAAGCTAGTGAAAAATCCAACGAGTAGTATTGCGCCTAGTATAAAATAAAGATATTCGAAAGATGGGAGAATGAAAAGTAGAGGAACAGCTAAAAGAGGAGCGATAATGTAAGAAATAGAGGGAGCGTTGCGGAAAAAACTGATTTCATCGGCATTTTCTTCGTTTACAATCTTGAAAAAATAACTTTCATTCATAGTTTCTATTGTAGCTGCTCCGACACGCGTAATGAAAAGTACCGAAGCCCACATCCAAAGTATAGATTCTTTAATTAAAGGGATTATCAAGACAGAAAGTGTGATAATTGAAAAACCAACAATAAGCATCTTTTTCTCGCCTATTTTATCCGAGAGTTTGCCTAAAGGAAAATCTAATATAACAAATGGAATAAGCATTATTGAAAAGATAATGCCGATTTTATCCCATCCAAAATTTAAATATTCATGCAAATATATTGGCGTATAGATTATCATCCAGGCGTAAAAGAATTGTAAAATTAAATGACTTAAATATATTTTTGAAATGTTTTTATTCTGTATAAAAGATCTTATTGTTTTTAATATAGAAACTTTTTTATATTCCGGATCTTTAAAATCACGTAGAAACAAAATAAAAATGAATAATACTAAAACCATAAACCCTGCGCCTAAAAGATAAATGCCTGAAAAAGAACTCTTATTTATGATTGAACCGGAAATCATCTGAGCGATAATCCAAGCAAAGTTTATAATCATTAAATAAAATCCTCTCAATGTTCCAATTGAAGATTTTTTTGAAAAATCTTCAATGAAAATATCTAACGATGCAATAACAAAATTAATTGATATAAAATAAATAATAAAAGCGGGAATTACAACGGAAGCATTGTTCCCAAATGCAAGTAAAATAAGTGATAAAAATATTAATGAACAAGATAAAAGAATCGTTAGACGATTGCCTAAACGAGTCAAAATTTTAGGCATTTTTAACAAGCCTAAAATAGTCATAATTGAAGCAACTATATAAATGATACCTATATAATTTTTACCAACATAAATTTCCAAAAAACTTGAATTTATATAGGAAACGAGAGCAACTGGTATAGAAAATAAAAAGCCTGCCAAATATATTATTTTTCTGTTATGTCTCATTTCCATAATTTTTATGGTTTTTTATATGCTTAACACTACGGGTATGACTAAAGGTCTTTTCGCGGTTTTTTGATATAAGAATTTTGAAACTGTCTCACCCAAATTGGCTTTTATATGATCAATATCAATTAAATTATTTCTTATCGCTATATCTTCTACTCCCTTTTTAATAATAATTCGCACTTGACGCAAAAGTTCTTGATTCTCTTTTAGATATACAAATCCACGTGATATTAAATCCGGAGATTTTTTTAATTTTCCAGTTTTTTGATCTATCAATGCTATTATGACAAACATTCCATCTTGCGCAAGCATTTGCCTATCTCTTATGACCACGTCTTGTAAATCACTAATAGCAAGTCCGTCAACCATCATTGGCGCTGAAGGGGCTTTTTCTTTACGTAAGATCATTTTTTGTCCATCGGCAGATATTTCAATAATAGAACCATTGTCTGGAACGACGATATTTTCTTCACTCATACCGAGTTCCATCGCAAGTTCTTTATGTCGTACAAGCATTGAGTGCCATCCATGAATTGGTATAAAGAATTTTGGATTAGTTTTTTTATGAAGCCATTTTATATCCTCTTGGTTACCGTGTCCTGTCGCGTGAACAAAATCTTCACCTGGAGTGCGGTAACTTATAATGCGTACACCTTGTCTCGTTAGGCCATCTTTCATTTTTTGGACATGAAGTTCGTTCCCTGGAACAATAGAAGAGGAGAGTATTATGGTGTCTCCTTTGTGAAGTGAAAATTTCGTGTGCGATTTATTGGATGCGCGATTGAGAGAAGAAAATTCTTCACCTTGGGCGCCGGTCACAAGAATTACAACTTTATTTGGTGGATAATTGCCCACTTCTTCTATCGGTATTATAGTTCCTTTTTGAGGTTTGAAAAGTTTAGCTTCTATTGCTACTTCAATGTTTGTTTTCATTGAACGCCCATCAATTGCTATTTTTTTTCCTAAAGATTCGGCAATTTTAACTACATAAACTAAACGGGAAATATGAGAGGCAAAAGCGGCAATAATTATACGTCCATTTATTTTTTTTATTAAATTGTCTAATCCCTGATGCACTTTTATTTCAGGCAGTGCATAACCTTCGTTTTCAATATTAGTGGAATCAGTCATCAAAAGAAGTACTTTTGATTTATCAAAAACAGAATATTCCTTTTCTTCTTCGGAGGACACAACTCCATCTACTTGATCTAATTTATAATCTCCTGGATTTACAATCCATCCGTGTTTAGTCTCTATAATAATACCCACTGAATCAGGGACAGTGTGAGTAACTCCGAAGAATCTGACTTTTATTTTTCCACAGGTTATTATTTCATCTTTTTCAATGATATGTTCTTTCATTGCTGGCAATTGTGGAAATTCTGCTTGGCGTTTTCTCATAAGAAGTATGGAAAGATTGCGAGAATATACAGGCGGATTGCCTATACGTGAAAGGACAAGCGGTACACCTCCAATGTGGTCTAAATGTCCATGTGTTATGATAAGCGCGCGTATTTTTTCTTTTCTTTCTTCCAGATAAGTTGTATTTGGGATAACATAATCAACTCCTGGTGTCTCTTCATTAGAAAAATGCATACCAGCATCAATTATGATGATGTCATTATCTATTTCTATAGCAGTCATATTCTTACCTATTTCCTCCACTCCACCAAGCGGAATAATACGAATTACTCCTTCTAGAGGAGAAGGAATTTTATTTTCATTTTCATTCTTATATCTGCTTTTGCTAGCAAATGAACGATTGTTACCACGAGATTGTCCGTAATTTTTTTTAGAATATTGATAAGTGGAACTTTTTATAAGTTTTTTAGATATCGGACGCTTAGAATTTTGACGTCCGACGTCTAGTTTTTTCTCGTCAATACTAATAGCGCTAAAAGGCAATCTGTTTTTTTTCATATAGTTTTATTTGGAAAATATTTTCCAAACATTATCTGTTTCAGTATACCATAAATATGAGTTTAAAAATCTATCTCCTGGCGTGATAATATGATCTAAAGAAAATCCTTGGAGATTTTTTGATATAACATATATGAAATCAGGACTATATAAAAAGACTGCTGGCATATCTTTTTTGATTTCATCTTCAAATTGAGCGTATTTTTTAATTCTTGCTTCTTTATCAATCGTGATAAATGCATCTTCCAATATTTTATCCACTTTGGCATTAGTGTACATTGCAACATTAAGTCCTGGATCTTTTCTTTGTGAAGAATGCCAAAAGGCAAATAGATCAGATTCATGATTTATAATCTGTCCAAAAAGCAAAGCATCATATTTACGCGGACGGATAACTCCTTGGTTTAAATTTCCAATTTCAAAAGTTTTTACATTAACTTTCATACCAATATTTTCTAGATTTTGTTTTATTAGTTCAGCAGACTTTGCAAGCTCTGGGACATTACCTGTCGAAATAGAAAATTCTAAATATATTATTATTTTTTTCTTATTCTTACCGGTTATTGTTTTTTGTAAAAATCCATCCGCGCCTTTTTTCCAACCATCTTTATTTAAAATATCTTGCGCTTTATTTATTTTTTCTTCATATAAAATATTATTTTCCTTGTTTAATTTTTGATAATTAATCATATTAGGCGGTATCGGATTGTTAATAACAACTCCATACCCCAGAAGCACATCACGAATGATATTGTCTTTATTAATTGCAAGATCTATAGCTATTACGATATTTTTATCGGTAAAAATTTGATTTTGATTTTGATTAAAGAAAAGTCCAAACACTCGAGGAAGTGTCAAAGATTCTATACGATAATTTTCCTCTTTTAATATTTGCGCATTTGAAGGAGTAATAGAGCTTATTTGATCTACTTCTCCTTTCTCTAGCGCTGATATTTGATCATTTTCATTTGAATAAAAATATAATGTCATTTTTTTGATGTATGGTTCACCCAGATTAAATTTTTTAAAAGGAATCAAATCATAGTAATCTATTGATCCTCCGGATTGCTTACTTGCTTTT
>JBBUIR010000046.1:0-2811 GCA_038055245.1 Patescibacteria group bacterium
ATATGCAGGATAAAGTTAAAAAAGTTTTTGTAGTTATGGGTGAACCAAAATCTGCAATGTTTTTAGTTCAGAGACTTAGAGATAATTTGGGAATTGAAGCGTCTGCGCCTTTAAAAGGAGATAGTGTTTTACTTTATTTTTGATAAATGTATAATAAAAATATGGATATTAATTCATCGAACCCTTACAATAAACACGGACATAACCAAATAAAAATATGTGTCTCTGGTTCAGCTGATACTACTTTTTCTGGTCCAGATACATTAGACATAGCAAAAGAACTTGGACGTGAAATAGCTCGTCAAGGAGCTGTTTTAGTAACAGGGGCGACTACTGGTTTTCCATTTTGGGCAGCTATAGGAGCTAAAGAAGAGGGGGGAATATCAATTGGCTTTTCTCCAGCAGCTACAGAAAAAGAACATGTGGAAGTTTACAAACTTCCTCTTGATTATATGGATTTGATTATCTACACTGGTTTTGGTTATCCGGGGCGTGATATTCTTCTTACTCGTTCTTCTGACGCAGTCATATGTGGTCCCGGACGTATTGGCACCATTCATGAATTTACTGTTGCCTTCGAAGATTATAAACCTATAGGTATTTTAAAAGGACCTTGGGATATGAGTGGAGAATTGGAAGATATAATAAAAAAAAGTCACCGTCCCAACGATAAAATTATTTCTGGAAACGACATCAAAAAACTTGTGACAGATATTGTTGTTATGACTAAAAAATATAAAATAGAAGAGAATAATAAAAAATCCCCTTGAGGGGGATTTTTTATTTACTTTAGGCTTTCTAAAATTTTAGCAAAAACTTCTGGATGATTTTCTGCGAGGTCCGATAATATTTTTCGGTCAAGCAATACATTTTTCTTTTTAAGGCCGTCAATGAATCTAGAATAAGATATTCCTAATTCACGTGCGCCAGCATTTATTTTAATATTCCAAAGTTTTCTATTGTGTGATTTTTTATCTTTTCTGTGGGCAAAAGAATAATTTCCGGAATGCAAAAGCGCTTCTTTTGCCTGACGTTCTTTCGTGCTTCGTCCATGTCGAAAACCTTTTGTTTGTTTCAATACGCTTCTTCTTCTTTTTAACGCATGTACTCCCTTTTTTACTCTTGTCATGAATAGGCTCTAGGCTCTAGGCTCTAGGCTTTAGCATTTTTTGCTAGTGCCTAGGGCCTAATGCCTGTGTTAAATTAACTAAATGGTAATAGATGACTTTTTGGTTTGTTTTTAATGAGAAAAGACTGGCCTTTATGTCCGGCTAATTGTTTAGTGCGTGATTGTTTGGCATTAAAATGGTTAAAACCCGGTTTTCTAGAAATTACCTTTCCATTTTTTGTAATTTTTAATCTCTTTGAATATGATTTATTTGTTTTCATTCCTTTCATTTTGTTTTTTCTATTGTTATGACTAAGCCTTTAGGGTTTCTTTTATATGAATCAGAAACTTTGTAATTTTCAGTGATTAAATGAAGTACTCGATCTAATCGCTCTCTTAAAAATTTTTCATCCATATATTTTGTGCGTCCGGCAAGGAAAAGTTCAACTTTAATTCTATGTCCTTCTTTTAACCATTTTGAAGCAGTTTTAGCTTTAAGTTCTAAGTCATGATCCCCAGTGCCTACTTTAATTTGAATAGATTTTGTTTCTGTTGGTTTAGAACCTGCCTTAGCTTTCTTCAATTTTTTATTTACTTCGTATTGATATTTACCAAAATCCATTACCTTAGCAATCGGGGGATTGGCATTAGGAGATATTTCAATCAGATCTAAACCCTTATTTTGGGCTAGTTCTAACGCATCTTTTATACTTAAAATACCGAGATTTTGGCCTTCACTATCTATGACACGAAGTTCCTTCGCTCGTATTTGGTTGTTTATTCTTTCACGCAATTGATGTATATAAAGCTTTAACTGACAAAAGTTTAACTTATTTTTTATTTAAAGTCAACATAACATCACTAAATAAGGCTTCTATTGAACTTTCATTTTTTGCTTCTCCCAAAAGTCTAATAATTGGTTCGGTATTTGATGGTCTTAAATGAATCCAAGAACTATTAGGAAAATTGAGATGCAAACCATCTTGTTCGTCTATTTTTACATCTTTGAAATTCAATTTTAATTTTGAATATATTTCATTTAGATTTTTTCCAATTATTGACCATTTGTCTTTTTTAATAAAGTATTTTGGCAAAGTTGTTATACATTGACTGACTGTTTGGTTTCTTTCTGCTAAAAGTTCAAGAACAAGAGATAGACCAGTGAAACTATCTCGTACGGTATTGATGGTAGGATAAATCACTCCGCCATTCCCTTCGCCTCCAATAATAGCATTGTGAGATAAAATTCCTTCAACGACATTTCCTTCTCCGATTTTTGTACGAAAACATTCACTTCCATATTTTTTAGCAATATCTATACTCATTTGTGAAGTAGATAGATTTATTACAATTGCTTTACCAGGATTTTTTGACAAAATATTTTCTATTCCCAAAGCTAGAGAATATTCTTCAGAGATTACTTCTCCATTTTCATCAATAATTACAAGCCTATCGGCATCAGGGTCATGGGCAAAACCGAGGTCGGCTTTAGATTCTTTAACTAAATTTGCTATGTCGCCTAAGTTTTCTCTAAGAGGTTCAGGTTTATGAGCAAATTTTCCATTAGGGATATTATTTAAAGGAATTAATTCCACTCCGAGTTTTTCAAAAAGATATGGATCCATCACGCAAGCGGAAGCATTTATCATATCAACAGCTACTTTAAATTTCCTGGCTCGAATCGCTTCTACATTAACATGAGC
>JBBUIR010000046.1:2911-9926 GCA_038055245.1 Patescibacteria group bacterium
TTATATTCTATTGGGTTATGCGAAGCGGTAATAATAATAGCTCCGTCATATTTATGCTTACGAACAGAAAATAAAACCGTGGGTGTGGGCATTATATCTCCATCAATAATATTGATTTTGAGATTTTCTAATTCTCTAATAATTATTTTTCTAATTTCCAGACCGCTTTCACGTCCATCGCGTCCGATTAAAATAGTCGGTTTTTCTTTACCAAAATTTTCTTTCGTAAAATGCGCAAAAGCCCGAGTATATCTTGTAACTATCTCGTCATTCAAACTTTGCCCCCATATTCCTCTGTATCCAGAAACATTTAGTTCAGGTTTTATTGGCATATTTGTATTTTAACATTTTTTGTGGAGTTAGTGGGTAAAACATTGAACTCCTTAAAAAACTACCTTGCAAGATTTTGGGACTACTACCAGACCAGTCCCAACCTTCAAAAAGTACTTCAAAGTGCTTAATTTTTATATATTGGAAGACCACAAGAGAAGTATTGAATTTATATAATAGCGAATCTGGCTAATTCCTTAAAAACAAAAACATAAAGACTTCATGTCCCGACCCACTAATCAATCAAAAATCAATCAAAAAATCTCTAAATCTATGCGAGAAGAACGTAAACATGTCCTCTCACAGTTGAGAGAGCTTGCAGGTAAAGGAGAAAGACCCGTAAAACAATATAAAATAACGGGAATTTCAGAATCTACATACTACCGATGGATGACCGAAACACCTGAACTAAAACAGGAATTAGCCCGATTATTGATCGATTCTAGAAAGGCGAAAATCAAGGAAGCTGCACTCATTGGAGCTCCTGTTTCTGAACAGCGCTTGCATGCCAATAAACTGACTGAAAAAGAATACAACGATATCATGGAAGCTGACCCAGATTTTGCAGAAGAAGTGGAAGTGACGAAAGAGTGCAATTTAAAACTGTGGGCTAGGAAAAATATCGCGGAGTCCATTCAAAACAATAAAAACATTCCTGACTCGTGGAGATACCTCGAACAAACGGAGAAAGATATGAATAAGACACGCCTCATTGTTGAAAATAATAAAGATAAAGAGATCAACGAGGAAGATCAATCTCTGCTCAATGAATACGAGGAAAAAATACGCAAGAACATTCGTAAAAGGACTAACCAATTACCAGACGAAGAAAACGATTGGGCTCCATTAGATAAATATGAAGATAAGATACGCAAAAACTTCAAAAAGGGGATTTTTACCAAATCAAAAGCCAGAACCAACGAAAACTATAATCTCTCAGTAACGTAACCAGATGATTGACTTTTCGGTCAAATTTGATAAGGTTATCCCCTAACGGAAAGTTTCGCCAGCGAAACTTATCTGGTATAATTCAAGGTATTATAAAGTCGTTATTAATTTTTTTTATATTTTATGCCAACAGAATCAGCATCAACACAAGCAGTACAATTAGTACGTACTCTCTTTGAGCATATTCATGGGAATCTTGGTATTCTTAGGTTTTCTATTGAAGAGTTAAAACCAGATCCTGAAAGCAACCCAGAATCAAAGATATGGGATGTAACTTGTAGTTTTTTTGAAACTATTGGTTCTAGTGCTCCAACTCGCTATTTTGCAAAAGTTCGTTTAGATGATAGAACTGTTACCATAAAGAAACTTGGTACGAACGAAGTTGCTCCAGAACAAAAATATAAATTTGCTCCAGAGGAAGCTAAGGCTGAAGAGCCTAAAACCGATGCCATTACTGGAACTCCGAAGTAATAATTTTGATTATAACAAAGAGGTGGTTCCATTTATAAAAAATGGAATTATTATTGATACCTGTGTAGTGAAAACTCTAATAGATGGTTTTATAGCTACAAGAATAAGTAAAAAACCATCTTCTTTGATGCCAGATTTTGAACTAGTTTTAGCTTTCTTAGAAAGAATAAAATTAAATAATAAGTGGGATAAATTTCTTGTTACACCTCAAATTGTCAGTGAAGTTTTTAATCATTTTAGAGATGACGGTTATTACAAAGGTGGGCAATACAAACAAATTTTAGAAGAAGTTATGCCCTTAATTAAAAGTATGGGCGAGAAATTTGCTGAAAAAAATGAGGTGCTTAAATATATTGACCATGTGAATCCTATAATAGAAATGGGGGATTTTTCTATTTTTGTGGTGGCAGATGATTATTGTAGTAGAGGAGAAAAAGTTTCTGTGTTGTCAGATGATTCAGAGGTAACTAGTAGATATATGGATAATCCTAAAGTCCTAGGCATGGATTATAGAACTAATATGCTAAATTATAATTAATCCCAGGGCCACTTCCGACCCATAATAAAGAAATAATATATAAAGTATAAGACGAGGCCGATAAGTATGCTTATAAGTATTCTCATGTTGTTTTTTAATTAAATCAATTAAAATTCGCCCCCACCTAAAAAGTTAATCTGGGTAATACGCTAATTTGCGAGGGTAGCGAAATTTACAAGCAAATGCCACCTTACTACGATTCTGGCCTGTAAGTCACCAAGTTACGCAAGGTGGCGAGCTTGGTGCCATTACATTGTTCCACCAAGAAGATAAACCTACAGTATCTCTAGGCTGAGCATAAGGAATAACTTTTTGATCAGCGATCCCAAGGCATAGGCAAAAGCCCAGCTGATCGAAGCGCTATCCAAACTACTACGATTAATACTCCAAATATTCCCATATTTAGTTTTTGATTAACTTATAATAAAACGAGGAGACGGGTTATCGTAGTTGAAAAGAGCTAATAAATTTATCGTAATTTTCTGGATTAGAGATTTCGCTTTCAACATTTAGTAAATATATAATTTGTCCACCTAAAATAATTTTCCCTTTTACGAATGTTCCAAAACTTTTTGTCTCCATCAAAAAATCAAGCGAACGATTACCTTTAAAATTACTAAACTCTGAGGAAACAAGACTATTACCACTATCAGTTTTTAGCATATTACTCAAAGATTCATTGAGAAGATTGTCTGGATTCGAAAGATCAATAGGATATGAATAACTAACTTTTGAAACCAAAAAAGCATACCCTGATATTTTTGAAGTATACATTTCTTGAGTATAGGTTAAGTTAGTATCTGGGACAGGGAAATTATAAGTTTTGTATTCGGGATTAGATGGGAGCGAGACATTAAAATCTGCATTTGGTGAGCTGAAAGCAATCCAATAATCATTTGTATTTTGTTGGGTAGAATTAATATCTTTTTTATTAGTATTATTTAGATTTCCAAATACAAAATAAAGTAAACCAATAACTAGAATTGCACCAATGATAGGAGAAAAATTAAAATCCTCCTTTTTCTCAATAGTTGTGTTTTCTTTTTCCATATTATTTTTTCTTAAAATACTTTACTAAATCGACAATTCCTGTAATTGCACCGATAATGATCAAAAGATTAAATATTCCAACAGCAGCCCCTATTGTGGTCGAAGCCCCTCCTAATAAGTTGGATATAACATAGGCAACAATTCCTAGTGGAATTGCATAATTCCACTTCCAAATTTTCTTATCAAGATCTTTTGTAAATTCTTTGTATTCCATAATATATTTTTGTTATTTTATAAAGTAACTAATGTTTTTACTATAAGTCCTCGCAAAAAATTGAAGCTCGACAACATCAAATCTTTGCTGTCCTTGCTCAACATATAAATTTTTTCAACCTAAATTATTAATAAGACGCAAAGAGCCCACCACGGGTAGTAGCTTGCGCTACTCGTATCAGTTTCCCGATACGGCTGGATACAGCGACCCCATGATGGGTTCTTTATGCTGTATCCAGACTTTTTGACCATATCCTAAAAATGAATTAAGGGGTTAGGTCACCTATTAATTTGTAATTTTAATAATAACATAGCTTTGATAGATTTAGAACTTAAGAAAATAGTGAGAATATGTTGGCATCACAGTTATCCACATCTATGTTGCTTAAATCATACATTGATGTATAATTCATAAATGAGGAAAAAAGTTCAGGTTGATCCATCAGATAAATATTTGATACCTAAAGGAAATGTTTTTTACACCACTATCTTAGAGTATTTTTCTGGAGAACATTTTAAGAAAACAAGAAATAATTTTAATATGCGTCAATACACAGTTGGTGATACAAAAATCCCATACAGAGTTATAAATAACTGGGATAAAAATAAGTTGCTTCCAAAGAGCCTTAAAAACAACGAAGGTTGGCGTAAATTTACATTTGTTGAGCTAGTGTGGCTAAAAGCAATCGAAAGATTTCGTGCATATGGTTTTTCTTTAGATAAGATTGCGAGAGTAAAAGCTACTATTGTAGATTGGGATAAAAACCACAACGAGGCTTACTCTTCCTTTGAGTATTACGTCGCAAGAGCATGTTTCAGTGATGATGATCCATATATAGTGGCATTAGTCAATGGAGTTGGTGGTATAGGAAGCACAGAAGAAATTGAAATAGCGAGGCAAAAGCACTATAAAACCAACGACATGCTTTTAATTTCTCTTAAATCTATCGTTAAAGAAATGGGGTTAGAACCTAGACCTCCTAGACCCCTAGTATGGTTATCAAAAACCGAATCTGAAGTTGTGTCTGACGTCGTAAGAAGTGGTGAAAAAGACGAGGTCAAAATAAAATTACGCAAAAACAAAATCACTGAAATTCAAACATCTAAAACAGAAATTGGATTATCGGATCAAGAGGTAAAGAAACTTAATGGGGAAGATAAAATGTATGGGAGTATTTTAGTAAAGTATGAAAATGGAAAACGCCAATCAGTACACATTACAAAAAAGAAACGCGTTAGCGATGATTAGTTTGCTATCGGAAAAACCGAGGCATTTATCAAAACAAGGTATGAGTTATCAGCAAAAACTGAGACAGTATCGCAACCAAAATATGCCATGGTTACGATTGAAGAATACAGGAAGATACTTAAAGACTATGTATCGCCTGATGAGGTGGTCAAATCACGACTCCAGTTTCTCGAGTCATTTTGTCGAAATATTATCAGAAACGAAATAGAAAAGTATAAAAATACCCTATATGAGCAAAGCACAAAAAATAAATCTAAATAAAGAAGACAAAACTTACGAAGGGCGCATTGGCCTAATATATGCCCGTGTATCAAGTAAGAGACAAGAAACAGACGGTACAGGGTTAATGAGTCAAGACAGCCGTTGTGTTAAAGAATTAGATCGTCTAAGTATACCTTACGATAAAACATTCCCAGACAGCTACAGTGGCGGCGGAGATTTTATGAAAAGACCAGCAATGCGAGAGTTACTGGCCTATATTGATGCTAATCCCCATAAAAAATTTCTGGTAGTTTTTGATGACTTAAAGAGATTTGCTCGCGATGCGAAATTTCACTTTGAACTAAAAACCGCTTTCCATATACGTGATGTTAAACTACTTTGCCTTAACTACAACTTTGATGAAAGCGCAGAGGGAAAATTTGTAGAGCTGATGTTCGCTGGACAGGCACAATTGGAGCGAGAGCAAAATCGCAGGCAGGTCATACAAAAACAAAAAGCACGCCTTGATCTGGGCTACTGGCCATTTGGCGCAAAAAAGGGTTATCAACTTATCAAAGACCCAGTACACGGTAAGTTATCAATTGCCACAAAAGAAGGATTAGAGGTATTAAAACCAGCACTAGAAAACTTTGCACTGGGAGTGTTTGTCAGAAAAATCGATGTATGTAGATTTCTTGTGGAGAAAGGATTTTGGACAAAACAATCACCAGAAAAGTATATCGACAAATTAACACAAATTCTCAAAGACCCATTTCATATGGGTGACATAGAATATCCCATATGGGAAGTATCACGTCGTCGTGGTAAACATGAGGGAATCATTTCTGCTGAAACATTCGACCTTATTCAAAAAAGATTGAAAAAGGAAGATTCAGGGATTCGTATCAGGCGTGATGTTTCTTCAGATTTTCCACTTAGAAATCTTGTGCTCTGTGCTCATTGCCTTAATCCACTGACTGCGGCATGGACAACCAACGCAAGGAAAAAAAGTAGATGGCCTTATTATGTTTGCCATACCAAAGGCTGTGAGGCTTATGGTAAAAGTTTAAGAAAAAATGACGTTGAGGATGGGTTCATAGCAATTCTACAGAAAAATAACTTAAAACCAGAGGTGGGAGAATTAGTAACCCTAATGTTTGATAGAACCTGGGGTGATGAAACAAAGAAAGAAAGTGGCCTACATCAACAAGATAAAGATCATAAAGACAGCCTATCAAACGAGATAGCTCTTTTAGCTAAGATGGCTGCATCAGCCAAATCTGAAGCAGTTCGTAGTGTATACGAAGGACAGATTGAAGGTCTTGCTGAGCAAATAGAGAGTTTAGATGGAAAATTGGCCATTAAAGCAGATATGAATATTCCTTATCGAACCGCCTTAGACAAATCGACTACAATGCTAAAAAGCCCATATAAAGCATGGATCAATCTAGATCTGCTAGAACAAAGAAGGCTATTTTACTTTATTTTCGATACCAAATTGCCATACAGCCAAAAAGAAGGCTATCGAACCAACGAAGTACCAACAGCCATAAGGCTATTTGAGGAATTTGCTACTACAAATCCCTCCGATGTGGAGATGGGGGAAATTGAATCCCCGTGCAGAAGGTTTTTGTAAAGAAATCTACATGTGTAGCGCATTTTTGTTTTAGATTAAAAAATTATTAAACGAGCAAAATATTTTTTAATCGATTCCCTTTGTTTTGGAAAAAAGTCAGGACATCTTTTTTCCTATCCCGATAATATTATGCCCAGCTCTCATATATCGGAAGTCTATGAGAAGGACATCAGCTTACGCCGAAGCGGAAACTGAAGCGAAAGCAAAGTCCGCCGAACCGAAGTAAGGAGAAACAATTGCTCTGACTTTGGAAGCTAATTTTGCAATTAACATTTGAACGAATTTTAGCGAGATTACGTCCATTCTCGACATGCATCTTATACAAGTAGACCTACTGTCTATGCCTTGCATCCCCATATTGTGTTTTCAACGTTCTTTG
>JBBUIR010000047.1:0-1288 GCA_038055245.1 Patescibacteria group bacterium
TGGTGTCCAAAAGATAAAATTGGTCTTGCCAATGAGGAAGCTATCGGTGGCATTTGTGACCGTTGCGGAAGTGCTACTGAAAAGCGGGAAAAAGAACAGTGGATGCTGGCGATTACAAAATATGCGGATAGATTGGATAAAGATTTGGATTCAGTTGATTATCCGGAAAGAGTAAAAATACAACAAAGAAATTGGATAGGGAAGTCAGAGGGAAGTGAAATTGAATTTAAAATTTCTTCTGGAGATTTTATAAAAGTATTTACAACTCGTGCAGATACGCTTTTTGGGGTGACATATATTGTTCTTGCACCAGAGCATCCACTTGTCGGAAAACTTTTAGGACAAGTTGAAAATAAAAAAGAAGTTGAAGAATATATTCAAAAAGTCAAAAAAGAATCAGAATTAGAAAGAACAAGAGAAGACAAAGAAAAAACGGGGATAGAGTTGAAAGGAATAAAAGCAATTAACCCTGCGAACAATGAAGAAGTGCCTGTCTTCATTGCTGATTATGTTTTAGTTAATTATGGCACAGGGGCGGTGATGGCAGTGCCACAACACGATACTCGTGATAAAGAATTTGCAGAAAAATTTAATTTGCCAATCATAGATAAACCACTTGTAGATGCTGTAGAAATTACAAAAAAAGTTGGTGGGAAAATTGTCACAAAATTTAAATTACGCGATTGGGTATTTTCAAGACAAAGATATTGGGGTGAACCGATACCTCTAGTTAATTGTGAAAAATGTGGACTTGTAGCAGTACCAGAAAAAGATTTACCAATAAAATTGCCAGAAGTAAAAGATTATAAACCGACAGATACGGGAGAATCTCCGCTGGCAAGTATCTCAAAATGGGTCAATACAAAATGTTCAAACTGCAAAGGCAAAGCAAAAAGAGAAACAGACACAATGCCGAATTGGGCAGGGAGCTCTTGGTATTATTTAAGATATATAGATCCTAAAAATAATAAAGTTTTTGCGGATGCTAAGAAATTAAAATATTGGACGCCTGTTGATTGGTATAACGGAGGCATGGAACATACGACTCTGCATCTTTTGTATTCGCGTTTTTGGCATAAATTTTTATATGATTTAAAGCTTGTACCGACAGCAGAACCTTATCAAAAAAGAACTTCTCATGGGATGATTTTAGGAGAAGGGGGAGTGAAAATGTCAAAATCAGTCGGTAATGTTGTAAACCCGGATGATATTGTAAAAATTTATGGCGCAGACACTTTGCGTATTTATGAAATGTTTATGGGTCCGTTTGAAGAGTCGGTAGCCTGGA
>JBBUIR010000048.1:0-6649 GCA_038055245.1 Patescibacteria group bacterium
CAAGTCGTACATAGCAGTGATTATTCAGATCGAGCAGATAGACAATATTCAACGCCATCTTCTAATATTTTTGAACGTGGGACTATTTATTTTTCACGAAAAGATAATCAGCTTGTTTCTGCGGCTATGCAGACTACTGGATTTAAAGTAGCCATTAATCCTATTAAAATTATTGATAAGGAAACAGTTTATGAAGAATTATCTAAAATAATATCTCTTAATCATGATGATTTTTTAGCAAAAGCAAACAAAGAAAATGACCCTTATGAAGAAATAGCGAATCATCTCTCAAAAGTTGAAGCAGACGCCATATCTCTTTTAAAGATTCCTGGCTTGTCTGTTTTTAAAGAAAAGTGGCGTTTTTATCCGGGTAGCAATCTTGCGTCTCAATCGCTGGGTTTTGTGGCATATAAGGGTGATGATTTAGGTGGACGTTATGGCCTTGAAAGGCAATATGATGATCAACTTTCCCGAAATAAAGATAATCCTTATATAAATTTTTTTGCTGAAGTTTTTTCCAATATTAATAAAACCTTATTTAGTGATAAATCACTGGAGGGAAACATAGTGACGACTATTGAACCGTCAGTACAAAGTTTTTTGGAAAAAACTTTGGAAAATGTAAAAGAAAAATATCAAATTGATTCTGTTGGCGGAATAATTATGAATCCGCAAGATGGTTCCATTTATGCGCTTGGTAATAAACCGGATTTTGATCTTAATAATTTTTCTAAAGTAAAAACTACTTCTATTTTTTCTAATCCTTTGGTAGAAAATGTCTTTGAATTTGGATCTGTCATAAAACCTTTGGTTATGGCAGGAGCTTTAGATGCAGGTGTAGTTACAGCTGATACAACATATAATGATAAAGGATCTGTAATAGTTGAAAATAAAGAAATATTTAATTTTGACAAGAAAGGCCGTGGAATTGTAAATATGCAAGAAGTTCTAAATCAATCTTTAAATACTGGTATGGTTTTTGTTTATAAAAAATTAGGTAAAGAAAAGATGCGTGATTATATGCTCTCTTATGATATTAAAGAAAAAACTGGAATTGATTTGCCAAATGAAACCAGTGGCTTGATATCTAATTTAATAAATAGTCCTCGTGATATTGAATACGCTAATGCTGCCTTTGGCCAAGGAATTGCTTTAACGCCGATTGAAACAATACGAGCGTTAGCGTCGTTATCAAATAGTGGAAACTTGATTGTGCCGCATATTATACAAAAAATAAAATATGATAATGGTACAGAAAAAAAAATGACATATGAAACGAAACGTACAAAAATATCTGAATCAACTGGGACAGAAATTACTCGTATGCTTGTGAATGTAATGGATAAAGCGATTCAAGGAGGGAATGCAAAATTAGAACATTACAGCGTAGCGGTAAAAACCGGTACGGCGCAAGTTGCGGATAGTGTGAATGGAGGTTATTATGAAAATAGACATACACATTCTTTTGTTGGATATTTTCCCGCTTATGATCCGAAATTTATAATTTTTCTTTATGCAATCAATCCTAAAGGCGTACTTTATGCGGCACAAACTTGGGCAGATCCTTTTTTAAGTATTACAAAATTTTTAATTAATTATTACGAAATTCCACCAGATAGATAAAATTAATGAAAACAACTTTTAAAAAAATAGTGACATATATATTACGTATTGAATCGCGATTTGTACTTTGGAAGTATAAACCAAAAGTTGTCGCTATTACCGGATCAGTCGGCAAAACTTCCACAAAAGATGCGGTTTATGCTGTGATTTCCGGTATTTCTTATGTTCGTAAAAGTGAAAAAAGTTATAATAGTGAAATAGGATTACCTCTCACTATCTTAGGATGTCCAAATGGATGGAGTAATCCTTTTGTTTGGCTCTTAAATATTTTGAAAGGATTTTGGCTTTTTATTTGGCCTCATAAGTATCCAAATTGGCTTATACTTGAGGTAGGTATTGGAAAACCAGGTGATATGCGTTATACCGCTTCATGGCTTAAAACAGACGTGGTTATTATCACAAGCATAGGAGACCCGCCTCCTCATATTGAATTTTTTGATTCATATAAAAATCTTGTAGAAGAAAAAAGCGGACTTATAAAAACTCTAAAAAAAGATGGACTTTTAATATTAAATAATGATGATGAAGCAGTATCTGAAATGAAAGTAAAGACAAAAAATCGTGTCATGACTTTTGGTTTTAAAGATGGTTCTGACATAAAAGGTTTGAGTGATAGTATTTTATATACTGATAAAGGAGTACCAGAAGGTTTAACTTTTAGGATAGATGAAGCAGGAAATAGTTTACCAGTTGTTATTGAAGGAGTGTTCGGTAGAAATCATATTTATGCTTCATTGGGAGCGCTTGCGCTTTCCTCCGGTCTAAAATTCAACATGCTGGCAGCAATAAACTCGCTTAAAAATTATAATGTTCCGCCTGGGCGTATGCGTCTTCTTGGGGGGATAAATGATTCTTTAATAATAGATGATAGTTACAATTCTTCTCCTTTCGCTTGTAAATCCGCGCTTAAAACTTTAGGAGAAATTAAGGCTATTAGTAGGAGAATAGCTGTTTTGGGCGATATGTTGGAACTTGGCCATCATACAGAAGAAGCTCATAAAAATATCGGCAAAATTGCAAAAGAAAATACTGATATACTTATTATAGTTGGTCCCAGAGCAAAAAAAATAAAAGAAGGCGCGATTGAAGCGGGAATGAATACAGAAAATATTTTTGAATTTTTAGATTCTCATGAAGCAGGGGAGTTCTTAAAAACTTTTGTACAAAAAAATGATTTTGTGCTTGTTAAAGGTTCACAAGGTATGCGAATGGAACATGCGGTAGAAGCTATACTGCAAAATAAAAAAAATAAATCTCAACTCCTTGTTCGTCAGGATGAAGAATGGTTGAAAAAGAAATAAAAAAAGCGCAGAGGTGTTCAAAAAACACGTACGCTCACCCTTGAAGGGATTTTTGTTAACTAAATCTTGCTACAATCTTTTGTCCAAGTTTAGTTTTTAATAAAAACTTTTCTGCTAACCAACCTAGTAGAAATAAAACAAAAACTAATACAAAAACAAAAAAAGCAAAACCAAGATTGTCACTATACATGATATTTTACCCTTTCAATTTGTCTAGATGTAAGTATATCATAACCAAAATATTTGTCAAGAGGTTAAGTTATTATTGACATAATAATAGAGTTATGGTAGTATTGTAGTTAAATAAATCAATTAATTCGTTGAAAACTTAAAACTAATCTGGAGGAAAAAATGAAAAAAGTTAGAAACGTTTTGGAGACGAGAAATTTATGGATTGCTTTTAAAAAGAATCCTTCACCAGAATTGAAACAAAAGATAATCCTTATCTATATTGATTTGGTTTATTTTGTTTTAAACAAAAACAAAATTGTATTTATAAAAATACAAGGGGTAAGCGGAGTAATGGAAAAAGAAGATTTTTTCCATTTTGGAATAGAAGGGTTAAGTCAGGCTATTGACAGGTTTGATCCCAATAGAGGGATAAAGTTTGAAACATACGCGATTATGCGTATAAAAGGGGAGATTATTGATGAAGTTAGAAAATTAGAAATAAAAGCGACAGGGAGAAAAAGATACGAAAAGGGTAAAGAAAGGGATAACTATTTTCATGTATCATTTGATGAATTTGTTTTCCAAAAAAATGATGAAGGTCTTTTGCTTCATGAAACTATTCCTGATGTATGTAAAAATCCATTAGAAATAATTGAACATAGACAGGAAGGAGAAGTTGTTAGGGAATATATCAAACGGCTTCCGTATAGAGAAAAACTCATAATCACAATGATATATTATCAAGAAATGAGTTGTGAGAATATTGGAATAATATTAGGGCTTACTCAATCGAGAGTGTCACAAATACACACGAAACTCTTAAAGTCTATAATGAGTAGAGATTTAAGAGAATTAAAAAATTAAAAAATAACCGTCTTTCAAGTAAAGAAAACCACTTGGAGGGCGGTTTTCTTTTTGTGACCCTACAGAGAATCGGACTCTGATTTTATCCTTGAGAAGGATATGTCCTAACCGTTAGACGATAGGGCCATATAGAAAATATAACATTTTTAATAAAAAAATAAACGCATGCTCTGTAAACAAGCATGCGTTTTGTCGCTCGATGCACACATTGTGAGTGCGCATCTCATTGATTTTTTCGTAACCACTTTGCCTTTCCTTTTAATTTTTTAATTTTTGTTGAAACTTTTTTTGCTGCTACATGTCGCAAATGATTTTCGGAAGGCATAAACACACTCCTTTAAAAATTTTGAAAAATTAGGTTAGTTAAAAAAGAAAGAACAAAGAAATCGTTCCATTTAAGATAGTAAATCTAAAGTGTATTATTGTCAATCAAAAATTGTGGAAAACTACTTTTTAATTAATCTTCAAATTTAGGCTTCTCTATAGAAAGGGTAGAGAGTTCTGGAGAAGTGCCCGCTATGCGAAGCACATCTTTATCTATCTTTTTTAATTCTTTATTTGAAGCGTTGTAATGATTTACGACAGTGCCTAATGCATTACCAAGTTTATCGTGATATTCATCAAAAGATTTTAAATGTTTTCCTAGGTCTTCAACCTTTTTTATTATTTCTTTGGCTGATTCCTCTATTTTGAGAGCCTTGAGTCCTTGAAGGACAGTTTGCAAATACGCGAGAAAAGAAGTAGGGGAAGTGATGATAACTTTATATTTTCCAGCGGCGCGCTGAATTAAATTTTCATTTTCATCTCCTGCTCCGACTTTATTTGTCAGAAGGTCATAATAAATAGCTTCATGTGGAATGAACATAAAAGCAAAATCTGTCGTACCTTTGGAAGGCTGTATATATTTTGCAGTTTCAGTAATCCTGTTTTTTAAATCATTTACAAAAATTGTTTCTAATTTTTTCTTTTCAATTCCATTATTTTCTTCTGCCATCTTATTATAATTTTCAAGAGAAAACTTTGAATCTATTGGAATAATTTTATCTTTTACAAATACCACGGCGTCCACAATAGTGCCATCAGGAAATGGATATTGCATTTGATAGCTTCCGGGCGGAAGAACATTTTTTAAAACTGTTTCTAAATAATATTCTCCCAATATTCCGCGTTGTTTTGGGTTTTTCAAAATATCCTGTAAACTTTGTAGCTGATCGGCAAAAGAAATAACTTGTTTATTTGTCTCATCCAGTCTTGTTAGTCTTTCTGTCACATCTCTTATTATTTTATTTGATTCAGAAGAATGGAATTTTAGACTTTCATTTACTTGTTTGTTAGATTCACCAAGTTTATTATCAACATTTTTTATTAATTCACTTATATGTGTTAATAATTGAGTTCCAGTGTCATTTTCAGGTTTCTTTTTTTTCTTTCCAAACAAAAAATAAGCTAAAAAGAACATAGAGATGCCTCCAACCAAAACTGCGATTATAATTAATAAGATATTTTGCATATATTTTTATTTCCTCAAATAATGTTTTAAAGTATAAATCCAATCTTCGTCTATTTGGTTGCTTTCCATTTTTTGAGCCAAGAGCCATTCTAAATATCCGCGGTCTATTTTCATTATTTCTTCTATATTTTTGCCATTATGTTTGCCGAATTTAATAGATTTGAAAAGTGAAGGATGGGAAGAAATCTTTATCATTCTTTGCACTGCTTCATCTTCATTTATTTTTTCTTGTTCTATAAGTTTTTTTCTTAACTTTTCATATAATTTTTCTAACACTAGAACATCTCCCAGAGCATCATGAGCGGTGGCATCTATTTCAATATCTAAAAAGTATCGCAAATATTGCAAATTATATTTTTCTATTTTTTCTTCAGGATCTAGGTATCTGGATAATCTTAAGGTACAGATGAAATTAGTGGAGACAATTCCTTCTTTTTTCATAATCATTAAATCAAAAGGCGCATTATGCGCGACAACAACAGAGTTTTTGTTTTCAAGAAGTTCTTTGATTTTTAGAAAATCACTGCTTTCACTGAAAGCAGGCTTGTCTTCCAGCATTTTATTGGTTATATGATGCACAGCTGAAGCTTCTGCTGGAACTTTAATTGGAGGTTTATAAAGACTGGTAAAATTTTCACTATCCGCCCCGCTTGCTGCGGGGTAAATTTTATAAGCGATTTGGCACAGAAAATCTTTTTCTGTATTGCCCGTAGTTTCCGTGTCAAAAAATATAATCTTTTGCATAGTGTTATTTTATCATATTTTTGATATAATATGTGTAGATTATAAAAATTCAAAAAATTTCTGAGCCTTCACCCTCGGAGCCATAAAGACAGGGAACCCACGACTCTTAAAATTTTTTAATTTATATAATCTACATTTATGTTACACGAAGATATAAAAAATAATATAAAAATGGCAATGTTGGCAAAAAATCTTGTTTTACTTGAGACTTTGCGTTCTATGGTGGCTGGTTTTACCAATGAGCTTGTATCAAAAAACAGAAAACCAAATGAAATGCTTTCAGATACAGAAGCACTCGCTGTGATAACTCGTCTTTCAAGACAGAGGAAAGATTCTATGGAACAGTATAAAAAAGGCAATCGGCAAGATTTAGTAAAAGAGGAAGAAGCGCAGTTAATTATATTGGAAACTTATTTGCCAAAATTAATGGATAAGA
>JBBUIR010000049.1:0-1691 GCA_038055245.1 Patescibacteria group bacterium
GTCAAAAACTCACGATAATTAATATTCGTCATTTGTCTTCTTGATTTGCTTGTGGGTTTATATGATTTCATTGTATTAAATAAATTCTATCTTATCTTCTTTCTTTAAATATACAACAGCTTTCTTGCCTCCCCCTCTTGTTCCTTTTTTCCCTTTAGAAATAATATTTTTATATGGTATTGGAAGTATATTTATTTTTACAGGTTTTACTTTATAAAGTGAAAAAATGGCCTTTTTAATTTCTTTTTTATTTGCAGATACTGCCACGTTAAAAGTATAAACATTCTGCGTGGAGACGTTGCTTGCTTTTTCTGTTACTCTTGGATTTTTAATTGTTTTTAATATTATGTTTGTCATTTTATTTCAAGGACAGTCCTTAGGGAAACTCTCTTAAGGACTGTCCTTTTAAATTTCATCCCCGGGATTCTAAAAATTTTACACTCTCTTCCGGATTTTCTATTAAAAGATATTGATATTTTAAAACATCAAATGGATTCAGATTTTTAAGAAAAACTATTTCAAGCTGTGGTAAATTTCTAAAACTTTTTTCTGTTTTTTCATTTCGCTCGTACAAAGCGGTTAAAACTCTGGGTTTTTTCGAACCGGCAAGTGGCTTGAAACCGGATGCTTTTGCAAGATTTTTTATAACCTCTACCGCTTTCTTTGTTTTTGTTTCAGACAATAGAAGAGAGTCAACAAAAAGTATTTCATTATCTTTCATTTTTTTAGAAAGAACGGAAAAGAGGGCTTGAGCGCGCATTTTTTTTGAAATTTTTCTCTTATAATTTTTTTCAGAAAGCGGACCATGTGTAACGCCTCCACCAACCCAGATGGGGCTTCGTGTTGATCCATGACGAGCGCGTCCTGTTCCTTTTTGTTTCCAAGGTTTCTTGCCTCCACCGCTAACTTCACTGCGGTCTTTCGTGTCTGCAGTCCCTGCGCGTTTATTTGAACGCATTCCTTCCACAACCTGATGCACTAAATCTGCGCGCCATTTGGCACCAAAAACTTTTTGAGGCAAAGTAATTGTTCCTGCTGAAGTTCCTTTTTGATTGTATATTTTTGCTTCCATTAGTTTAATATTTTTTATAATTTTTAACGACTTACAATTTCAACTAAACTTCCACGTTTTCCCGCTATTGCTCCTTTTATAAGCATCATATTATTTTCTTTGTCTAAAAAGATGACTTTTAGATTTTTCTGAGTAATACGATCTCCACCCATTCTGCCTGCCATTCTCATCCCTTTTGGTACATGTGTACGCAAACCTCCGCCGATAGAGCCTGGTTCTCTCTCCGAATGTTTTTGGCCGTGTGTTCGCGGGCCTCCATGAAAACCATGACGCTTTACAACACCTTGGAAGCCTTTACCTTTAGAAACACTTGAAACCTGAAGTTTATCGCCTAAAGAAAAAGTGGAAACATCAATAATGTCTCCCTCTTTAACATCATTTGTATCTGTGGGTTTTAATCTAAATTCTTTAAGAGTTTTATAAAAACCTCCCTTCATTGCTCCCGCGCTGGATTTTGTAACCCTGTGTTCTTTTTGAACACCAAAACCTACTTGTACGGCATTATATCCATCTTTTGATTTTTCAAAAACTTTAGTCACAGTCACTGGTCCCGCTGAAACAACGGTCACTGGAAAAACCTGCCCTTCGGGAGAAAAATATTCAGTCATATTCTCTTTTT
>JBBUIR010000050.1:0-1887 GCA_038055245.1 Patescibacteria group bacterium
CCTAAGGGCCGCGGATTTACAGTCCGCTGGAATAGCCGCTATCCGATCGGCGCATTTCTAACTTCGTTTCCTCAATAGATTTCATTATACACAAAAATAATTTTTTGTCTGCATACCTAATATGAATCATACCATATTTCATTTTCCTACTATTTTTACAAAAATCTTTACGGATATAAGGCTTGGAAAATTGTTTTTTAGATATTCTAGTCAATCTACTCCAAAAATCAATTAATTTAAAAACATTTTGATCAGAATAACAATAAAGTAAAATTCTGAAACGCTTTTCATCAACTTTATAAATTTCTCTCAAAAATTTTACAAATATGGCAATCATGTCTGCATCACTATTCGCAAAATCAATACCAGAACTGGTAGAACTTTTATGTCCTTCGCTCCAATATAGCATTAAACCGGCAAGCTTTAACTGCTCCTGACTGGACGATAATCTAGTTTGCTCGCGAAATGATAATTTTTTATTTTGGAAAGCAATCGCATTTGCTTCTACTAAAGATCTTCTCTTAATCCCATTTTTTCTCATACAATACACCACGGCATCAATACTGACGCCTAATTTTTGAGCAATTTTGTTCATTGTCAATTTCTCGCCATAGTAAAGATTCTTTACCAAATCAATCTTATTATTTGAAATTTTAGCCATTTATCTATTATATAAAATCAATATATTAAAGTCAAAGCAGTTTATACCTATATCTATTTGAATTTACAAAACATTGAAAAGCACCCGCAACCGTAGGGTGAGAAATTCCTACCCGGCACACTCAGACTTTTTCCAAATATTTTAGTATAATAAATTCATGAAATGGATTGCTATTTCAGGTGGTTGGAGAATCATTAATTCTCAAGTTGAAGATGATGTTAGAAAAACTATTAGAGAAATAATTTCTCAGGGTAATGGAATTGTTTCTGGTGGAGCTCAAGGTGTAGATTATATTGCCACTGAAGAAGCTTTGAAAAATGGTTGTGGAAAAGATCATCTAAAAATAATTATTCCATCTACACTTGAGATATATAAAGACCATTACCTCAAACGAGCAAAGGAAGGAGTATTAACTTATGAACGGGCGGAAAAATTAATAACCCAACTTACAGAGGTAAAGAAAAGGGGTTGTCTTGAAGAAGGAAAAGATATTATTATCGAAAACCCAACTTATTTCAGAAGGATAGAAAAAATCATAAATAAAGCCGACGAACTTATTGCATTTCATATAAACAATACTGAGGGTACCCAATATACAATTGATAAAGCTAAAGGGAAAGGAATTCCTGTTAAAATTCATAACTATCAGATAAAATAACTGTTCCGACTTCGTCCCAGACGGGCACAATTGACTAATTATATAATTCATGGTAGTTTACAGTTAAACAAATGTTGTACAAAAATCTTTCCAACAACTAACTAGAAAGGGAAATTTTTATGAGTTCTTCAAAAAAATCCATAGTGGAAAATACCAAGGTTCGGACAACCATTGTAATTCCATTAGTTGTAGATTCTAATTTGGCTGTTCTTGTAGTCCGACGAAGTGTTTCAAAGAGTGAACTTTTCAGAGAAGGTGCATCAGATCTTCTGAGAAAAGCGGGCTTGGACCCGACGAGAATGCCGAAGAAAATCACAGTTGAATACTGAGAGCCTTGTTGTTGAGTCCAAAAACATTAAACCGTTTTCAAAAAGGAACCGACCTAGGAGGGCGGTTTTTCTTTTTGTCTTTTAAACTCTAGTCAAAGAATTAGACCTGATATGAATCGGACTTTTTATTTTAGTCTTTTTAGTTTCAATCAGAAGTTCATTATTTTTTACAGAAACAAAAACTGTATCCCCTTTCTTCACGTCATTTGAGATTATAAATGAAGCGACAGGGTTCAAAA
>JBBUIR010000051.1:0-6407 GCA_038055245.1 Patescibacteria group bacterium
TGTCTAGTACAAGAGAACTATCGGCTACAATAATTCCTTCATCAGAAACAACAAAACCTCGCCCTGCTGAAACTTCAACAGGTTTTCCGTCTATATCTTGCGTTTCTTTGGTAATATAAAAAATAGCCGATTTATTTTTAGCAATAGCATCTACTACCAAATCTTCTTCTTTCACAATTATAGTTTGCACTATGGTTTTGCCCTCCACTTGCTGAATTTTTTCAACTGTTTGTTTGATAATACGATTAATAGGCACAGTCACTGATGAAGGTGCCTGTTGCATCAAAGTCACGGTAGTAATACCGGTAGCAATAGACGTCACGAAACTGAGAAGTATCGCAAGTAGTATTAACTGCGGTTTATTTAAATCCTTTATATCCATCCACCCATTATATCACAAGTGTCAACTAAGAGTAACCGATTATGCTTTACTGTTGTCTTGAGCAACTTCATTCTCAGCTATCTCGTTCATGACCTTCTCCATCATTTCTGGTTTGATAATCAACAAAAATTGATCACTATTACCACTAAAACCTTGGTCTAGTGGCAGATTTTTTTGTAACTCAAGAACTTTTTTATAGTGATCAATTGTAAACTTTTCTCCATACTTTTTTATACCAAGTCTTTCAAGATCATATTCAAAAACTTTCTTTCTAGCATACATCTCGGTTGGGTCGGAAAGGTATACTACTCTATCAAGAAAATTGTCGGGCGAAGAAAGATATTTGGCCACAGAAACAGAATCAAAAGCTTCCTCAAAAAGAGATATCACTTTACTTGAAATGTGCTCATTGGCCTTTGTAACTTTATGTGAAAATTCGTGAATTGCCAAAGAAACATTTCTGAAAGAATCAGAAAATGAATTCGCCGGTAAATAAACATTATTCCCAAAAGTTTGATAAAAAGCAAAGAGATTCTTTGTACCATTGACGCTCTCTTTAATATTTCTGGAAACAATAAAGTTACTATCAGCAATCTGGTCCGTTCTGGAAAGAAGTTCATCTTGCACATGTTCTGACCAATCCTCAGTGGTCAAATCCAGATCGTCGCTATCCATTTCCTTTTTCAACCTTTGTATATATTCCGGATTCTTTAAGTTATCTAAAACCCACTTCCTTCCTGTATCATACAGTAAAATATTATTTTCAATGTTTTTTATTTTCTCGTTCACTAAAGAGTCCGGCACATTCTTACTCTGTTCCCAATTTTTTACGACTTCAATATCATCTTGTTTTTTCTTTTTACACTCTTCAGACCATTTTTTGTGTTCTAGTATTTTTGGAGTCGATAACTCCTTAAAATATAAAGGGTTTCCTCTGTTTTCTTGCCTGTATTTCAATTCTTCTTTTATGATTTCCAACATTTTATCCATAGAACCAACAGATTCCTCGAGGTCTTTTCTAATTGTTTCTTTTTGGGAAAATGTCTGCTCCGCCAAATATAAGGCAATTTTCTTTTTGAGATCTGGATCGGATTTAAGTTCGTCCGCTTCATATTCTACATTTTCCAATTTAGGATAGAAAAATCTCTCTAAGCGATCTTGAAAAGTCTGCGCTTCGGTCTTAGATCCCATCAAAGATAGAGCGGAGAGTCCTGCCACCCCGACTAGTCTACGAACATTTTTGCCAAAATTCTCTATAGCCATAAGCTAATAATACCACTTTTTTAGTTTAAGCAAAATTTTAGACAAAACTTTGATTGTATAGTCAATATCGGTCTTGGTTGTTTGTCTGCCAAGAGAAAAACGTAATCCTCCAATTTCAATATTCGATTCCGGACGTATAGCTTGTATAACATACGAACTTTCTCTGCGTGAACTTTTACAAGCGCTTTTGGATGATGCCATTATACCCTTTGCTGAAAGTTCAATGACTAAAAGATCACTCGGAATTTTTGGAAAGGTAATATTTACATTATTTGGTAATCTATCCTTCAAATCACCATTTATTATCACCGGAGTGTCAAGGACTGTCCTTGACATTTTTTGAATTCGTTTAAAAAAATAATCACGTAATTTTGTTAGGCGTTTTGTTTCTTTTTCTTTATTTTTTTGTACTAACTTTAATGCATAAGAGAATTTTAAAATTTCTGTTAAATTTTCTGTTCCGGGACGCAATCCTGACTCTTGATCTCCGCCGCCAAATATTGCCGTAAGTGGCACAGATTTCTTTTTGTAAAGTATCCCAATTCTTCCAGCTTCCTCTATTTTTGAACTGGATAATGAAAGTAAATCTACTCCAAGTTTTTCTACATTGATATCTAAATAATTTACTGCTTGGACAGCGTCTGTGTGCAACAGGCAAGGCCTGTTTTTTAACAGGCCTTGCCTGTTGTTTTTTTTATAATGCCTTATCTCTTTCGCAATTTCTTTTATTGGCTGAATCATGCCAATTTCATTATTTGCATACATTACTGACACCAATATTGTATTTTTCTTTATTTCCTTTTTTATTTTTCTAGGATCCACTATCCCATTTTTTTCAACTGGCACTATTGAAATTTCTGCCAGTTTTCTTTTTTTAAGTATTTTAAAAGTTTCCAGCACTGAAGGATGTTCTATGTTAGTGGTGATAATATGTGGAATACTTGGGAGCTCGGCTCCCAAGAGGGAGCCGAGCTCCCAAGTATTTAAAACTATGCCTTGTATTGCAAGATTATTGCTTTCCGTGCCTCCGCTTGTAAAAATTATTTCTTCAGGTCGAGCTCCTAAAATAGCAGCAACTTCTGCGCGAGCAGTTTGAAGCTTTATTTTCGCTTCCATTCCAAGTTTATGGACAGAACTTGGATTTGCCGATATTGAAGCTGCATAATCCAAATAAATTTTTCTTGATTTAGGCATTGAAATAGTATATATTGAAAACGTATGAATATAAAGCTCGAGGCTATTTTTTTTATTTTTATCGCAATTACTATCTTAATCAGTGTTATTTGGGCTATACGTACAGAAAAACGCTTAAAGAAATTTTTTGCTGGTAAAAAAGCAAAAGATTTGGAAGAAAACATATTGGTTTTAGAAGACAATATTGCAAAATTAAAATCAGCAAAAGAAAAGATTGAAAAGGAACTCATGGAAATAAATAAAAAGTTGAGAAAAAGCGTCAGAGGCTTGGAGACAATACGTTTCAATCCTTTTCCTGATCAAGGCAGTAATCAAAGTTTTGCAGTTGGAATGATAAATGAAGATGGTGATGGCGTAGTTTTTTCAAGTTTATATTCTCGTGAACGAATGAGTATATTTGCCAAACCTATTAAAAATGGAAAATCGGAGTATGAACTCACTACTGAAGAAAAAGAAGTGTTAAAAAAAGCTGAAGTTAAATAATATGGAAAAAAATGAGGAAAATATAATAGAACGCCCACCGGTAGTGGTGATTATGGGTCATATTGACCACGGTAAATCAACACTTCTTGACTATATAAGAAAAACAAATGTGGTTGAAAAAGAAACAGGAGGAATAACTCAACATATTTCTGCTTATGAAGTCGTACATTCTCCAGTAGGCTCAGGGCAAGAAAAAAAAATAACTTTCATTGATACACCTGGTCACGAATCTTTTTCAAAAATGCGTGAACGCGGGGCGCAAATTGCCGATATTGCTGTTTTAATTGTTTCTGCTGAAGATGGAGTAAAACCTCAAACAATTGAAGCATGGAAAACGATAGTTGAAAATAAAATTCCATGCATTGTCGTAATAAATAAAATAGATAAAATAAATGCAAATATAGAAAAGACAAAAACAGAATTGGCAGAAAATGAAATTTATCTTGAAAACTACGGTGGTAAAATTCCATTTGTTGAAATTTCAGCAAAAACTGGCATAGGTATAGATGATTTATTGTCATTAATTAACATCATTGCTGAAATGGAAAACTTTAGTGGCAATAAAGACGAAAATGCTTCTGGTTTTGTGCTTGAAGCAAATCTTGATTCTAAACGTGGAATTCAAGCGACACTTATTATAAAAAATGGTTCTCTTAAAAAAGGAATGACAGTTGTGGAGGAAGATAATATTTGTTCTACTAATATCATGGAAGATTTTAAAGGAGTGACCATAAGTGAAGCAACTTTTTCCTCTCCCATACGCCTTATTGGATTTAATAAAATACCAAAAATAGGAGCAAAATTTAAATCTTTTAAAAATAAAAAAGATGTAGATATTTACATAAAACAATGGAAAAATGAAGGCTCTTTAAAGTCGAACTTTGTGAATTCAAAAAGATATAATCTTTCCCCGTCAGAAGAAAATAATAAAAAAATAATTCCAATAATATTAAAAGCTGATATTTCAGGTTCAATAGAGGCTATTGAAAAGGAAATCAAAAAAATAAACTGCGAGCTTAACGCCACAGTAAGTAAAAATGCGGAATTTAAAATCATACAAAAGGGAGTAGGGCCTATTTCAGAATCAGATATAAAAACAATAAGTGGAAGTGAGAATGTTCTTGTCATTGGATTTAATGTAAAAATAGATAAGAGCGCTATAGAACTTGCAAGTAAACGAGGTATAATCATTTCCTTTTTTAATATTATCTATAAAATGACCGAATGGCTTGAAACCGAAATTGAAAATAGAAGACCAAAAATTGAAACAATAGAAACAATCGGCATAACTAAAATTCTAAAAGTTTTTAGCCGTACCAAAGAACGACAAATAGTGGGTGGCAAAGTTTTAAAAGGACGGATGGTTTTAGATAAAATTGTAAAAATTATGCGTCGGGAATTTGAAATTGGGCGCGGAAGGATAGTAAATTTAGAAAAAGGTAAAATTAAAGTTAGAGAAGTTGAAGAAGGCGTGGAATTCGGCACGATGATTGAATCAAAAACAGAGATTGTTGAAGGAGATATTATTGAATCGTTTAATATTACACAAAAATAATGGAAAGAAATGAAAAAGTGGCAAACATTATTAAAGAGTTAGGAGCTCAATTTTTGGAACGCGAAAATAATAATACTTCTCTTATCACAGTTACTTCTTGCACTGTTTCCCCTGACTTAAAACGAGCAACTATTTTTATAACAGTGCTTCCTGACGAAAAAGAAAAACCTGCCCTAGATTTTGTAAAAAGAAAACGCGGAGAGTTGCGCGCATTTTTAAAAAAAAATATTCAAATAAAAATTATTCCTTTTATTGATATACAAATAGATCGCGGAGAAAAAAATAGGCAAAAAATTGACGAATTGCTTAGAGAAAAGTAATATCTAGATATGGCCTGGTAGCCAAGTGGTAAGGCATTCCTCTGCAAAAGGAATATACGGCGGTTCAATTCCGCCCCAGGCCTCAATTGTAATTTGAAAATAAAAATATATAATTGATTGGTTAGTTTTTAAAATGCCCGAGTGGCGTAATTGGTAGCCGCGCGAGACTTAAAATTTCGTGACCGCAAGGTCGTGTGGGTTCGATTCCCACCTTGGGCACTTGACTTTTAGATTGATAAGTGCTATACTTGTATTTATGAATAAAATAAACAACAAATTAATAATTTTTGGCTTGGGAATATTAGCTATTTTAGCTTTTAGCGTAATGGTTTTTGTGCCGACTGAAACTAAAGCTTATTCTAATGGCGACTCTTATTGGCGTTATCAAGCAAGTCCTAACTTAAATGTTCCGGCTCCAATTATTTCTTCCATCAATCCAGATTCTGTCAATGGAATTCAAAGTAAAGTAACTATCACTATCACCGGAAATGGTTTTACCCCAAATTCAATAGTCAGAAAAAACAATTCCAATCGGGTGACAACTTTCATAGATTCCCAACACCTCATGGTAGATATTTATGCCGGGGATATGTATAATCAAAATGATTTTTTTCTAACCGTCTTTAATAGCGATGGACAATATTCAAACGCTTTAACTTTCACTATAAAAAATAACACTACTACAACTATTACAAACACAAATAATAATTCATCTTCAAATACAACCACTAATACTACCAATACTACTATTTCAAAAACTACAGATACGAGCAACACCGTAGCTGCTAACGATACTAACAATAGTTACAGCGGTCTTACTGCTAATGTCTTAGAAGGATCAAACAGTTTTTTACCCACTGGTTTACTTCAATGGATATTCTTAGCAATAATAGTTGTGGCAATAATCTTTTTATGGAGATATGTTTTCCGTTCCGAAGATAAATATCTATCTGAACCTCTAAAACACGCTTAAATTATTATCCAAAGAAAAAAACACAAAAGACGACCTAAGGTCGTCTTTTGTTATCATCTAATTTTTATTTAATTTTTTATTACTTAAACTATGGATTTAAAGGAGGCAACTGCACGGTTCCCTCTCGGGGTTGTATATAGTCTATATTGAAAGTGTTCATAATTATATTTAAAATTGTAAACACTCCCATCATTATGACAATCCCAACAATTCCCCAAATCATATGGCTTTTGCCTG
>JBBUIR010000052.1:0-1372 GCA_038055245.1 Patescibacteria group bacterium
TTTGTTGTTTCTGATGAAGGAATTATTGTAGCCGATAGTTCTCTTGTACTAGACAGTCGGGTTTATTATGTAAAAAATGATAGCGGAAAATTTGAGGCAGATTTTATTTCTCTTGATAAAAATGGATTTTCACTTCTTAAAGTAGGGGCGCCGTTAGATGAAAAAAATAAAATCGCTTTTACTGTGCCTGCTTTTGGAGATTTAAGTAAAATGAAAATAGGACAAAAAATTATATTTTTAGGAAACACTATATATTCTTTTATTTTTGAAGGGGATAAAGACATAAAAGTTAATGTCACAAAATCAAATGCAGGAGGGTTAATTCTTGATTTAGATGGGGAAGTATTAGGAATTGCTCTATCTGGAGATACCGCATCTTTTGCTTCAATTGATTCAATATTTGAAGCCCTAAAAGTAAAAGATACAAAAACAACTGAAATAAAAATAACCCCATAATAACTTTATACTTTATGGACTTTATAAACTTTTAACTAATTTACTTATATGCCACCACTTCATAAATTTACAACCAAATCAAAAGATGCAATCAAAAAAGCCCACGAGCTTGCTATTGAACGTGGACAGAATCATGTTTCTTCTCTGCATCTGCTTGCTGCATTATTACTGCAAGAAGAAAGTATGGTGAATTCTATTTTAGATAAATTGGAAATAGATACTGTTTTTTTAACTGACTCTATTTTAGAATCAATTGAATTACCAGAGTCTAACAATACTCTCTCTCCAGCCTATCAGATTTATCTCAATCCAGATTTAGCCCAAGTAATAGAACACTCGGTAAAACTAGCGGAATATATGAAAGATGATTTCGTTTCAACTGAACATCTTTTTATTGCTATGCTTGAAATTGCAGGGGAGGCTCGTGAAATTTTAGCGCGATTTAGAATTTTAAAGGATCCCGTAATGAAAGTATTGGAAGAGCTTCGCAGTCAAAATATTACCGATGTCACAGAGCCAAAAAGATTTAGATTACTTTTAAAATACACTCGCAATTTAACCAAACTGGCAAAAGAAGACAAATTGGATCCGGTTATTGGACGCGATAATGAAATAATGCGTATCATACAAATACTTTCCCGCAGGACTAAAAACAATCCGATTTTAATAGGTGAAGCCGGCACTGGTAAAACAGCGGTTGTAGAAGGTCTTGCAGAACGCATTGCAAAAAATAATGTTCCTGAATCTTTGAAAGAAAAAGAACTTGTTTCTCTTGATTTAGGTTCGCTTATAGCCGGTACGAAATATCGCGGAGAGTTTGAAGAAAGATTAAAAGGTATTATGAAAGAGATAGAAAGAGCTGATGGAAAAGTAATTCTTTTTATTGATGAAATTCATACGATTGTTGGCGCTGGAG
>JBBUIR010000053.1:0-2366 GCA_038055245.1 Patescibacteria group bacterium
TCATTTGGATTTTGCTCGAAATAGTTTCGAACTTTGTCCAACAAACACCGCCAATGTTTTTAATATATTATTTATGCTAAAATTACACCTATATGGAACAAAATAAAACGCAATATGTTTTAGGGTTATTAAGATTAATAATGGGTTGGATTTTTCTTTGGGCTTTTGTTGATAAAGTATTTGGACTTGGTTTTGCTACAAAATCTGAGGGTGCATGGTTAACTGGGGGTTCTCCAACATCTGGCTTTTTGAAATTTGGTGTTCATGGTCCTTTTGCAAGTTTTTATCAAAGTCTTGCTGGGGTCCCATTGGTAGATTGGTTATTTATGCTTGGTTTATTATTTATTGGTGTTACATTTATTTCTGGTATTTTTATGAGATTAGGTGGTTTTACTGGAATATTAATGTTATTTCTTATGTACACTGCGATTGGGATATCTCCAACGAATAATCCATTTATAGACGACCATATTGTTTATATTTTAGTTATGATTATTCTTGTATTAACAAATTCCGGCCAATTTTTAGGTTTAGGCAAATGGTGGGCTAATACTTCATTTGTCCAAAAATATAAATTTTCGCAATGAAATTAACAAAAACTGATTATCTTATATATAAAGATTGTGCAAAAAATGCTTGGCTCAAGGTACATAAACCAGATATCTATTTTGCGAAACCATTATCAGTTTTTGATCAAGGAATAATAGAAACAGGAAATGAAGTTGATTTTTTGGCTCGTGATTTGTTTCTGAATGGCGTTTTAGTTTCTGATCGTAATGATACGAAAGAAACTGCGCGACTTATAAAATCTCAGACTTCTGTGATATATCAGCCAGTATTTGAAACTCATTTATATAAGGTTATTTGTGATATCTTAGTTTGGAATACAGCTTCCAAAGTTTATGATTTATACGAAGTTAAAGCTTCGAACAGTGGTAAAAATAAAAAAATAAAAGATGAACTTTATACTTACGATATTGCTTTTCAATATTTAGTTCTTAAAGAATTAAGTATTCCGATAGGTAAATTAAATCTAATAAGATTAAATAGCGAATATATTCGTGGAATTGAACTTGATTTAGAACAACTCTTTTCAAAAGAAGATTTTACAGAAAAAGTTATGAATATTGTTCTTATCGTAGAAGAAGAAATGAAAGTTGCATATGAATTTCTTTCTAAAGAAGAAGAACCTTTTGGTTCGTGTAAATGTATCACTCGTGGCAGAAGTTCTCATTGTACGACTTTTTCTTATTCAAATCCGCAGATACCAGAGTATAGCGTACATGATATTTCTCGTATAGGAATGTCTAAGAATAAACTTGCAGAGTTAATCGACTCTGGTATTTTTTCAATAGAGGATGTTCCTGAATGTTTTCCATTAACTGAAAAGCAGAAAAATCAAGTTGAGGCAGTACAATCAGGAAAGACATTTATAAATAAAAAAGAGATTGAAGATTTTTTGAATACTATTTCTTATCCTATTTCTTTTTTAGATTATGAAACTTTTGCAGCCGGGATTCCAAGGTTTATAGGATATAGTTCTTTTAATCAAATTACTTTTCAGTTTTCTTTGCATGTTTTCAATAATGGTGGTAAAGAAACAAATCACGCTGAATTTATTTTTACAGAAAATAAAAATCCTGATGAAGCTTTTATTTTGGCTCTAAAAAAACATTTACCAAGCGAAGGATCTATTTTAGTCTGGAATAAAAGTTTTGAAATGGGGAGAAATAAGGAATTTGCTGAAAGAAATCCTGAATCTAAAATATTTTTAGAAGAAATAAATCTTAGGATGATTGATCTTATGAATATTTTTTCTGAACAATATTTTGTACACCCTAAGTTTAAAGGCAAAACATCTATCAAATATATATTACCTGTATTAGCGCCAGACTTGTCTTATAAAGCATTGGATATTAAAGAAGGAGCTACTGCTTCAGATACATGGAATAAAATTGTTAATGAAGAATATTCAAAAAAAGAAGCATTAGAAAAAATTGAACACCTTAAGACTTATTGCAAACTTGATACCTATGCAATGTATGCAATTTGGAAATATCTAAAAGAAATAGTTTAAAAAAGTGATGGTGGGCCATTATCCAGCCAGCCAAGACAAAAACCTAAAGCAATAAAAATAACTATTAAGACGATTAAAATTAAATCAGTTTTTTTCACATTTTAATTATAGCAGAAGTTGGGAAAAAGCTATTTTTGTGATATATTTTTCTTAATGGATAAAGATAATCAAAAAGGCAGGGAACATCCGCTTTCTCTTTTAGCGCAAGAGGCTTATGAAATTTTTTCTGGTATGGGTTTTGAAATTGCAACTGGTCCTGAGTTGGAAAGCGAATGGTATAATTTTGATG
>JBBUIR010000054.1:0-2765 GCA_038055245.1 Patescibacteria group bacterium
AATTTTCCGGAATCACTGTGTCCTTTTTCTGTCATTTTTTTTAGTTCTCTTATTAGATCTTTATTTGGGTTTTCCCCCTTTCTTATTGCGGCAATTACCTCAGAGTCAGTTGTACGGACTTTCATTGTTTCCTTTAATGCTTTCAAGAATCCTCCACCGATGATGGTCGGGGCAACAAACACTCCTCCTGTAGCAATTCCTAAGCCTGCAGTTGTAGCGAGTCCGCCGGGTGTTGTTATCATTTTTTTCATACCCTTCCCCCACTCAGCGAAGAATGTTTTTACTGCTCCTCTAGCTTTATCTATATCTGCTTTGTCTTGTAAGCTGTTTGCATAAGCTTTTGTGCGTTCGGCGTTAACTTCTGTAGCAGTTTGAATTTTTCTAACGCTTCCAGCATCAACTTTACGCTCTATACCAAAATCTTCCAAACTCTCTCCTTTTTCATAAGCTTCTTTAAATTTTTCTTCATCCAGTTTTGGATTTAATCTTTTTGCTTCGGTTTTATCGTTTAAATATTGTTCTGCACGAATATTTTGTGGATTATTTTTATCTCTTGCAAGCTCATTTTGTTTTGCTTCAGCAGCCCCACTCATCTTGTAAGATTTCATTTTTTCTATTCCTTTTTCTTTTTCACGTTCTTGTTGTGCGTGTCGCCCACCTTTTAATTGTTCTGTACTTGTTGCTTTGGTTCCAAGTCCTTTACTCATGTCCATACCAGACATTTTAGTAAATCCCTTTCCTGTCCCAGTTTGTCTAAAATCAAAACTACTTTTTGCGAAATAATTTGCTTTAGCCAATTTCTTTTGTGCAGCAGCCTGCATCTTTTTCTGAACATTAACATCTGTTATGCCCATTTTAGCAAAGTGTTCTTTATCTCCAGATGCTTGAGCTCTTAAATTATCATCGTTGGCTACTTTTTGAGCATATCTTCCTATGGTACCACTTCCCAATAACGCTGCCCCTCCTGTTGCTGCACCCAACGCCAATCCACCGATCATTTGCGCTCCAGTCATTACAGCCTTACCCATTTCACCAGAATATTTTACCGCTAAAGCTTTTGCTTTCATTAGAAGAACAGAAATAATTACAAAAGGAATTATTATATGCATTAAGTTTTGCATTAAATTTGCCGTGTTAGTGAAATCTGGATCGTTACCATATCTAATGCTGTCTTTTAGAAAATTAGTAAATAATATTATTATATATAAAAAAAATATAAATAATGGAGCAAGAAAGGCATTTTTAAGTAATTCACTCCACCATTCTTTATGACCAAATCCTGGTATTTCGAAAGGCACAGTATAAGATGCGAAAGCTAAAGGTGAGAATATCATAGCTATCCAAAGTGAAACAACTCTGGCGACAAAAAGGAGGGCTACTGAGAAAAATATGTAGGCAGTATAAAGAGTGACAAGTAGAAGTATAAGAGTTATAAAAATAAATAAACCCTGATTACCTTTATAAGTATCCTTATTTATTATTTTTTGAGGATTGTATTTATCAATTATTCCCACTGAAATAGATTTTTGTCCACCGACATTGGCTACTAAAGTTGTATTACTTGCATCTACTGAATTTATATTATTATAAAATACTTTTGCCAGGATATTTGAAGCATCAATAACTAATTTTGTGGTAAATAAGCTGAAATTTATAATCAGGGCGACTAAAATAACCGCGCTGATTAATTTTTTATTATCTGTCACATTGAGTCCGAGTATTGTTTTGATTGCTACATAAAGTAGCGCAATTATAAAGAATATATTTGCAATATCTCGCACAGCGCCCCAAGCTTTTTCTACAAAATCATTTTTATATGAAGAGCTATTGGTAGCATAGTAAACAAAGAAATCAAGAACTTTTCCTGTAAACTCAGCTAGAATTGCAGTTACTTCCCAAGCGGTATAAAGAATTCCCGCTATACAGCCTCTTAAAGATCCATCACCAACACCAAGAAGAGTAATACCACAATTTAAATCATAATTATTTTCAGTCTCTTCTCTCGCTTTTGCTTCACTAACTTCTATGTTTATCGCCAGTTGTTGTTTATCATTTATTTTTATACCAGCAGAAATAGGTGCCATAAAAATGGATAGCATTATCACTGATATAAGAATTTTTGATAAATATTTTTTCATTATGTTTTAATTTTTTCTAAATCCAATTTGTGTTTTAAGGTCACAATTTGTGACCTTGGACTTGAAATCACAAATTGTGATTTCAAGTTTGGGTATATGATTTCTGTTTGCCATATCTTAGTTTCTTGTTTATTGAGTCTAAACATAAAATCTATGGGAAATCTTTTAAGGTTTCTTTTTACAGCTTGATTAAGTACTTTTGTTTCAACTCCATAAAGTTCAGCAAGGTTTCTATTTACCATGATTTTTTTTCCTCTTATTAAGAAAATCTTACTGATGACCCTTTCACTTGGTATTACAATAAGTTCGTTTTTGTTTTGTTTTTTATTTAATTTTATGTTTGTTTTTGTCATTATCTTAACTTTACAAACTTTCTATTTTATAACTATCTCATGTTTTTAATTAATTGTTGCGCGAAAAATATTTAATTACTCTCATAATAATAAATGCTATCAGTAAAATAAAGAGCAGGATAATCAAATATTTAAAAGGGTTTTTGTTTACACTTCCTGTTCCTGTTTCACTTATTTTACCTGTATCACTAGCCCAAGCACCAGACCCTGTCAAACTTATCCAAGTTCCGACACCATCTCCTGTCGTCGTCCAAGTGGCATTTCCAACCCCCCC
>JBBUIR010000054.1:2865-10727 GCA_038055245.1 Patescibacteria group bacterium
CGTTCCCTCCGCGCTTGTCCAAGTTCCTGAACTTATTCCATCACTCCAAGTACCACTAATTCCACTATTTGAGCTATTCCAAATTCTACTATTTATAGGGCCTGTTATATTTTTCCAAGTTCCGACACCTGTCGCGCTTTTCCAAGTTCCATCGCTATTTCCTATTCCTGTCCAAGTGGCATTTCCAACCCCCCCCGTTCCCTCCGCGCTTGTCCAAGTTCCTGAACTTATTCCATCACTCCAAGTACCATTGATTCCACCATTTAGACTGTTCCAAATTATAGTTTCTCTACCTCCAACACCAGTATTAACAAAAACATAGGCATTACCACTATTTGTTCCATTAGCCCCAGTACAAGTTATAGAATATGATTTACTAGTTGTGAGTATGCCAGTATCGAATGTTCCTGTTATTCCTGTTTCGTTAGTATCTGTTGAAGAACAAGAAGTAGTATTAGTTGATGTCCAAGTGATAACGGATGATTTACCAGATGCTATTTGTGAAGGACTAGCTTCAACTTTAACTTCAGGAAAAAGATTATTGTTTGTATTATTAGTGTTATTAGTGCCAACATAAACATATGCATAACCACTTCCCGTTCCATTGGCGCCGGTACAAGTTATAGAATATGATTTACTAGTTTTAAGAGCAGGTGTTGTAAATGAATCTTCTGTTTTTACTACTTTATTATCGCTTGTTTTGCAAGAAGTAACATGTACTGATTCCCATTTAATGACCGATGTCTCTCCAGGCAATATTGATGAAGGGGTGGCTGTGACGGTGACTGTAGGGAAAAGATCAGTATTTCCACCTCCACCATTATTGACATAAATATTTACACTACGACTGGCTGTCCCATAAGCCCCGGTACAAGATACAGAATAACTTGTTGAGATTGAAGGACGGAAATTTTTGTCACCTTTTTTAGCGACTTTGATTGTATCAAAGAAACAATAATCAGCATTAGTTGAATCCCAACTTATAGTCGTTGGACCATTTCCAGGTGATAATGAATAAGAACTTGCTTTGACAGTGACTGTAGGGAAAAGATAATTGTTACCATCACCACCATTACCTCCATCACCACCAGTATTAACAAAAACATAGGCATTACCACTAGTTATCCCATTGGTGCTGGTACAAGTTATAGAATATGCTTTACTGCTTGTAAGCACACCGGTATCAAATGTTCCTGTTATTCCTGTTTCGTTAGTATCTGTCGAAGAACAAGAAGTAGTGTTAGTTGATGTCCAAGTGATAACGGATGATTTACCAGATGCTATTTGTGAAGGACTTGCTTTAACAGTGACCGTGGGGACTTTAACTACTTTAGTGTTTCTATCACCGGTTGTTGTAAAATTTAAAGTGGAGCCATAAACTATTTTAGTCTCTTGACCTCCTGTTTTAGTAGTATAACAATTTGGGCCAGAACAAGTCGTCGCCGCTGTTCTAAATTGATAACTTGTATTTTGGTCTAATTTAGTTAAATTAAAACTAATATTTCCATAAACATTGGCTTCATAAATATTAACACCTTTAGAATCAATGCCTATGATTTTTTTATTATGAGTTTTTTCTCCGGATTTAATACTCCAATTTGTCGGTGTTCCATCTGTTGAAACTTTTTTATATTGAAAATAAGTTGTGACATTTTCAATAGAACTAAAAGACCCGTTTAATGTGGCTAAACCTGGGGTTGGTCCAACACAATTGGGATAAGTTCCAATCCAGCTAGTAGGACAAGTTCCACTGTTTGTTGGTCCAACACAATTGGGATAAGTTCCAGTCCAGCTAGTAGGACAAGTTCCGTTACTAATTTCTGTCGCGCCGATAGTCCTTACCGTAGTTTGATAAGGGCTAGTGTGAAATTGTTTAACAACAGCTTCTCCGCCATAGGCTATTTTTTCTTTATTTGAAATTATCGCGCAATAATAATATATTGTGTCTGGAGTTAGTCCAATTATATCTTGAGAAAAAGATTTTGAGCTTGTTACACCCAATTTTATATCTTTTGTCGCTGTCATATTCGTGCCATAGATATCATTGCAGTAAATGGGTGAAATATCCGCTTTTGAATATCTAAAATATGCGGTGAGAGGAAGTGTAGAAACTAAATTTTTATCACCCCCTGTGCCGTGTAGTGTCACAGTTGTATAAGTCACATTATCGGAGCTATTGGTTTCAATAAAGAGATTGGATTTACCAAGCAGTCGAGTATAAAAAGTTGGTGTTACACAAACATTTTCTTTAATAAATTTTGGTGGCAAACATTCAACAGTAGAAGAAGTTACATTCATTATCACTGGCTGGACTTCATCTGTACAAATTAATGTTAGTGTGGGATTAGAATTTATTGTTATTGGAACTTCAAGCGTTTCTGTAAAACTTCCACTACCATCATGGCTTGCGTTTTGTGATGTTAGTCCTCCAGTCACTGTACAATCTGTGTTGTATGAAGGAGGGTCACCCGCAAATTGTACATTGAATGTATAAGTTACAGTTATAATATCATGTTTTGAAGTGGTATAAAAAAAAGAGTATTTAGAAAGATACGTTGTTCTATCCCAATCTGCCAGAGCAGTATGTTCAAACAATACTATGATTATAAAAGCAATTACTATTAAAATTTTTATTATATTTTTTTTCATTTTTTTAGTAAACCCCGATTGTTTTTTCGAATTTTATTACTTTATGAACTCTTTACTCTATATCCTACCGGATTTTTTGGTTTTACCTCTTTTATGACAAGTTGTTTTAACAGTTTGAATATTGACTTGTATGGCTCTTTTACTATTTAACACAGAAGAAAGCATGGCTACGCCCTGCTCGGTGAATACATAGGGCAAGTATTTTTTGTGTCGTCCGCGTCTATTCTTTAAGGTGCCAATTTGGTACCTTAGACTTGATGTCACAATTTGTGACCTCAAGTCAGATATTTCGATTTGTAATTTCCAAATTTCGGCTTCCTCTTTATTAAGTCGAAACATAAAATCACTTGGGAAACGATCCATATTTCTTTTTACAGCTCTGTTTAAAGACTTTGTTTCAACTCCATAAAGCTCCGCCAAATCTTTGTCCATCATAACTTTTTTTCCCCTGATTAAAAATATTTTACTTATTACTCTTTCGCTTGGTACTGTGATAAGTTCGTATTTTTTTTGTTTCTTATTTGATTTTGTATTTTTTTTTCGCATTTTGTTTTTACTTTGCATTTTTAATTCGTAATTCTTTTCTATTTTCTACTTTATAACTTTACAAACTTTATAACTACTCATTAATAAACTCCGATTATATGTTCAAATATTTTATTTACACTTGTATATCTCCAATCTTGATTTATATTCACTCCAAATAAATCATGAAACAGCAATCGAGCTGGTCCTCGAGCATCTTCCCATGATGTACCATCATCAACACTAAATCCAGTTGAGAAAAGAACGAAATTAAGAAATCCTGGGTTTGTATCATATAGAGTTTCATTTGGCATTTTATTTATATAGTCGCTTTTCCAAGGATCCGGTATAGTATTTCCATTTGCAAAATTATTATAATTATATAATATAGGGAAAGGGTAAGTCATTCTTTTAACGGAACTGGGATTCCAATTATTCCAATCTCTAATTGAATCTCCTACTGACGGGAATTCTAATGCTTTTAGTTCTTCTTTTTCTTCACTCTCTATTTTGTTAGATTTTGCTTTAAGTTCTGCCCTTCTTATAGAATTTTTTTCAATTTCCGCTTCACAACCGTAGGGTCCTTTTAAGAGATTTTTATATATATAATCTTTTTTATCAATAATTTGTTTTAATAAATTGTCAGCGCTGGCTATATCAGCTCCATTGACCATACTTTCAGAAACTCTTCCAAATATATTTATTTGCGCTTTTAAGTTTTCTTCATATTGAGTTTCTTGATCTTGACCTGAAACAATTTTTCCTAAACTATCTTTAATAGTGTTAGTAGATAAATCATTATTTAAAGTATCAATTTTATCTTTTATTTTTCCTAATATACTTATAGTAGTTTTCAACGAAGATATTTTGTCTTCATTATTTTTTATCATTTGTCCATAACCTGTTAATTGATTAAAATCTGTAGCTGCTTCTTTTGCGACTGTAGGCAACATTTCCGGATTTACAAAATATGTTTTGTTCATAATCTGAATATATCTATCTAGTAATCCATTCATACCTTGGGTTACGTATTGCTTACTTGTTATATTAGCAGTCGTAACATCCTTGCCATTTGTATAATCAGGCATCATGCCTGTTAGAGCTAAAATGTTAACAGAATAATATAGTCTTAGTTTTTCAGTCTTTCCAGGTTTAGAAAGCCAATCTATAATATAACTCACTGCTCCACCGACTAACGCGCCGATTATTGTACCAACGACAGGGAATGCTGATCCAAGTTGTGATCCTATTATTGCGCCAGCTAAAGGAGAAAGAGTTGAAGCAACGGCAGAAATAGCAACACCATCCTTATTTTGTATACTTTCTTCTGTTTCTGAAACAATTAAATTTGTCACTGCATTTAATGTTCTTTGAGAATCTTCTTCCCATCCTGGATGTGGTCCTGGGATACAATAATCTAATTGATAAATGACGGGTATAAGCCCATAAGCATTAGAAGATTTTCCGTCTGTTGCAAGCGTGTATTTTTGACCATCGGTCGTAGACATTAGTTCTTTATTTTGTAATGCGAGTTTGTCGGAATAAGTCCTTTGTTCATCTATCAAAGCTTGAGTGAGGTCTGCGCGAATATTAAATTCCGGGTTAGCTGAAAGCCATGAACTTGAAAGTTGTGACGGCATAAAGTCTTTTTCTGTTCGGCTTCTATATGGACCATCATTGCCACTTTTGTCAAAAATTAAAGCTCCATTGGCTCCCTCATCTCCCAGATTGGCAAATCCTTTTTCCATAAGATTGGAAGAAAATTTACCTAAAACAGCATCCAACATAGCTGCGACAGCATCATTCAAATCCTCCACATTTAAATAAGCGTTGTTTGGATAACCAACTACATTTGTGGCCGCATCAGATATCATTTTTCCTGGGGTAACATATTCCCATTCTTTACATACGCCTATTATATTTCCGTTCGCATCTTTTTTACCTCTTATCAAAGCATCGTTATTTTGTTGCCTTGTGAGACCTCTAGGGTCAACACAGCGTTGGTCGCCCAAAAAGCCATTTGCTTGTGATAAAGCATCATGGACATATTGCGCTGTAGATTCCGTTGTCCCGGTTAGCCTTCTCTGTATTTCATTATCAGCCATCAATTGAAAACCAAGAGGATTATTTTGTGGCGCCTGCGTCATAGCTGTCCAAGCGTTCCATCCGCCTTGGCTGAAATCTTGTTGGAAAGTTATAGCGGAATATTCCGGGTTGGTGTCTTGAATAAGTTTATCTAAAGAATATCGTGCGTTGTCTTGGAATTTACTATTGAAAGCTGCCGCTGTATTTCGCATCCAAGCTTTACCGAATGGAAATAATGCTGGATCATTTATTTCCAGACCGAACTGTAATATTTCATTTTTAGCTATATCGTTAAAAAATTTCCCCGGGTCTTGTATGAAAGCCGGACTGCCGTCGAAGCCGCTGTTAATCCAAGCGACAGTGCTGACGGTTAATTTTTGCAGAAGCATTTTAATAATCAATCGTCCTATACTTTGTATGCAAGTGGAATTTATATTGATAGAAGCGGTGCTTTCTTCTATTTTTTTTAACCTTGCCTTTATTTCTTCCTCGTTTTGGGCAGATGTTGGATCATAAGTTTCAACTCCGGTAAGCTGATTTGCTGCTGAGCTTGCCATACTTTTTAATTTAGAATTTACCCTAGCTTCTGCTGCAAAACGGTCAGCTATTGGTGTGCTGATATCTTGTATGGAACTGCTATTGCTACTAAATAAACTTCCAATCCCGCTAAACAAGCTTTTTATCCCACTATTTATTACATCTTTACATTGTGGTAATGTAAGAATAGCTGGAGCGAGTCCACTAGCATATCCTGCCATACTTTGCGCTTCAGCTTTTTTCGGTATAAAACTGAGAGGCATCAGTATCGTGCTTACAATCAATACGAATGAAATTATTGAATTTTTAAAATATTTTTTCTGCATTTTACTTTATGAAATATTTTGTATTTACTTTATGAACTTTTTACTATTCAATTCTATCATTGTTTTAACAAAAAAGTCTCTAAATCTGCCACTACTTTTACTAAATCATCGCTGTATTTTTGATATTGAGAAAGTCCCGAGAGTCCGACGATAGGATCATTTATAATTTTTCCCATATTTGCCACGCTTATGCTGGTATTATTGGAATTATTTGCTATTCGTAAATGATATTGAGTGAGACTTTGAGGAACGTCTAGCATCATTATTTTTTCCGCAAAATTCTGATACGCGTTTGCTATTGTTGACAATTTAGCATATTGGTCAGTGCTGTTTGTCGTTCCATTTGAAGATTGGGAAGCGAGTCCGTTGCTGACGATGCTCAATTCATTGCCTATTCCAGCTGATTGATAATTTTTAAATAATTTTTTTACATCCCCATAATATTTTACTTTAGAATTAATATCGTCACTGCTACTTATTTTTACATCTGTATCTTTATAACGGTCAACCAAGTCTGGGTTTACTATTTTCTGTCCGAGCGCGTTGGAGAAACTATTTATAGTATTTTTATCAACCTGACCGGAAGATTTCATCGTGCTATAGCTGGTGAAAAATTCTCTGGCGAATTTTTCAGTCTCTGTTAAATTTGTTGTATCTACACTTACACTTTGTTCTATTTTTAATTCTTTCTTTTTATTTTCTATATAAGTAACATCAGGCATATCATTAAAAGTTATTTTTTTATTTGGATCTGTCCCCCAAAGAGCTTCTTCCCAGTCAGGTATACCATCACCATCAGTATCTTTCTGAATTAAATCCGCGACGGTCTGATTTTCTACCTTAAGAGCAGTGGCTTTTTTATCTCCCGTAATAAAATTTTCTCCACTGGACGACATAAAAAAAATTATAAAAATAATTACCGCTAAGACAACACCAACGCTTATTATCAATATAAATTTTTTACTGGGTAGATATTTTAAATATTTTTCTGGTATGTGCATTTTGTTTTTACATTTTTTACTAGTGCCTAGCGCCTAAAGCCTAATTCTCATTTAATATCTTGAAGTACCGAAAAGATTTATCGTATCTAGGCTAACTGTTTTGACATCTGGAGGCTTTGGACGAGTACAGGTTATCATTGTTTTTCCGCTATATCTGCCCAATATAAGTTGATCTCTTGTTGGAATAGTTCCAGTTTTTGATATTACAAAAGACGGTATAAAGTATTCAATTGGAGTAAGTAGAGGTGAACCAATGGGTATGATTGTAAGTGAAGTACCAGGCATAACACAGACATAGCCGGTACTTTCTAATACATCTATTTGTAGCGATATTTCATATTTTATTCTTCCACCAAAAAATCTTCCAAAAGAAGAAACGGCAAAGACTGCATTGACACTAACAAATACTAGAAAAACAATTAGCAAAATAAAAGTAATGCCGGCCCTTGTCCCGTTAGAAATATTATTATTTTTATTCATTATTTTATTCATACCACAACAGCCCATTAGTACTAATTTCTAATGGGATTCATCTATATATTGTAACAATATTAAAAGATAGATGCTACTCTTTTTTGTTAATATCTATGACTTTAGCGAGATTGATCCAATCTGTGAGGGTCATCTCCTCTGCTCTCTTGTTTCCCAAAGTAACTACGGAGGCAATTCCTCCGTAGACGGACGCCAGGCGTCCGTTTTTTTGTAATATTTTTAGGTTTGAGGAGAGTTTTTTTCTTTT
>JBBUIR010000055.1:0-2522 GCA_038055245.1 Patescibacteria group bacterium
CGGATCTTTTTTATAAAGGTATTCGTCCGGCAGTCAATGTTGGTCTTTCGGTTTCTCGCGTAGGTTCGAATGCGCAAATTAAAGCGATGAAAAAAGTGGCAGGGACTCTCAAACTGGACTTAGCGCAATATCGCGAACTCGAAGCGTTTTCACAATTCGGTTCCGACCTTGATAATGCTACTAAACAACAGCTTGAACGTGGTAAGCGCGCAGTTGAAATATTAAAACAACCGCAATATGCCCCAGTTGCAGTAGAACGTCAAGTGGTAGTGCTTTATGCGCTTACAAAAGGTTATATGGATGATATACCAGTAGATAAAATTAAAGAATTCGAGGAAGGTCTCATAAATTATACAGACAATCATGCCAAAAAGTTTTATAAAGAAATTATTGAAACAAATATGTGGACTGATACAGGCGAAGCGGAATTAGTAAAAGTAATAGGAGAATTTAAAAGTTCCCGAGGGTAACCCTTGGGGAAACTCTCTTAAGGGTTACCCTCGGGAAAAAATATTATGGCATCAACCAAAGAAATTAAAAGAAGAATAAAAAGTGTCAAAAGCACAAAAAAAATTACCAAAGCGATGGAACTTGTAGCTGCTTCAAAAATGAAAAGAGTAGTGTCTTCAACATTGGCTTCACGTTTATATGCGGAATATTCATGGGAAATTTTAACTTCAATAGCTAAAGATACAGAAAAAATAACGCATCCACTTTTTATAGAACGTAAAGTAAAAAATATATTACTTCTTCTCATTACATCAAACCGCGGACTTTGTGGTGCTTATAATACACAAGTAATAAAAAAAGTTTTAGCTTTATTAAAAAATGGAAATGGAAATATTAATATAGATATTGTTACAATTGGAAAAAAGGGAGATACCATGATGCGTCGCATAGGTAAAAATATTATTGCTAGTTTCTTTGAACTTCCAGCTAATATTTCTATTTCTGACATTGTTCCAATATCTGAATTTGTAATAAATGAATATAGTCTTAGTCACTACGATAAAATTCTTGTCGCTTATACTGATTTTATTTCTGCTCTTTCTCAAAAACCGAATATTAAACAAGTTATTCCAATTTCAAAAACTGAGTTTACGGAATCTGCGGAAGTCCGACTTCCGCAAGACGGAAGCAAGGCTTCCGTTGAGGGTAAGATGACAGATTATTTATTTGAAGGAGATCAAGAAGCATTGATAGGATCATTGGCAGAAAAAATAACTCGTATGCAAATATATCAAATGTTTCTTGAGTCAAATGCTTCTGAACAATCTTCTCGAATGGTCGCTATGAAGAATGCTTCAGAAGCTGCGGGAGAAATGATAGACGATTTAACATTAGTATTTAACAAAGCTCGTCAGAGTAATATTACACGAGAAATATCGGAAATAAGCGCAGGTATGGCTTCAGTGAGTTAAAAGTTATAAAGTTCATAAAGTTCATAAAGTTATAAAAAATTATTAATAATAAAAAAAGAGTTATGAAAACAACAGGTATAATAAAAAGAATAATCGGGCCGGTCGTGGATGTTGCTTTTGAAGGTGGTGTTCCCAATATTTATAGCGCGCTTACCGTTAAAAAAGGTGATTTAATAATAGTTTTAGAAGTCGAACAGCATATTGGAGAAAATACTATCCGCGCCGTGGCTATGGATTCTACCGACGGTCTTTCTCGCGGAATGGAAGTTACAGATACGGGTGTTCCTATTTCTGTGCCTGTTGGAAAAGAAACACTAGGAAGAATGTTCAATGTTCTTGGCGCTCCGATTGACAATGGCAAAGTTGTATCTGGTTTAGTTTCTCCTATTCATCGCAAAGCTCCGGAATTTATTTCTCAATCCACAAAAGTGGAAATTCTTGAAACTGGTATTAAAGTTATTGACCTCATTTGTCCAGTGCTGAAAGGAGGAAAAGTAGGACTTTTCGGAGGCGCTGGTGTCGGTAAGACTGTCGTCATTCAAGAGCTTATTCATAATATTGCAAGCAAGCACGGAGGCTACTCGGTTTTTGCCGGTGTTGGAGAAAGAACTCGTGAAGGCAATGATTTATATCATGAAATGAAAAATTCTAAAGTGCTTGATAAAGTCGCTATGGTTTTCGGACAGATGAATGAGCCACCAGGAGCGCGTCTTCGTGTTGCTCTATCAGGTCTTACAATGGCGGAATATTTCCGTGATAAAGAAAATAAAGATGTGTTGTTTTTTATTGATAATATTTTCCGTTTTACTCAAGCCGGTTCCGAAGTCTCTGCTCTACTTGGTCGTATTCCTTCAGCTGTGGGTTATCAACCTACACTTGCGACAGAAATGGGAATATTGCAAGAACGCATCACTTCTACTGATAAAGGTTCTGTTACATCTGTGCAAGCTGTTTATGTGCCAGCTGATGATCTTACTGACCCAGCTCCTGCAACAACATTTTCGCACTTGGACTCTACTGTTGTTTTGAACCGTTCACTTTCCGAGATAGGTATTTATCCGGCTGTGGATCCTCTAGACTCATCTTCAACTATTCTTGATC
>JBBUIR010000056.1:0-3036 GCA_038055245.1 Patescibacteria group bacterium
CCGTTTCATTTATTACTTTCTTTAATAGAAGAAAGGAAGTTTTTTATTAATGATTTATCTTTGGCGCAGGTAACAGAAGATTATTTAAATTATGTAAATAAATTAGAGAAACAAGACTCTTCTGAAATTTCTAGTTTTATAGTGATAGCGGCTACACTTATTTTAATAAAATCAAAATCACTTTTACCTAATCTAGACTTAACTTCCGAAGAAGAGGGTGATATCCACAATTTGGAAGAAAGATTAAAATTATACGAACTTTATACTAAACTCGGAGGACATATAAAAGACATGTTCGGAGAAAAAATAATTTTTGCTCCGTTGGAAAGAAAAAATGATTTCTTGGTATTTTTGCCGGACAATCGAATTACAAAAGAAAGTATGATGACTTTTGTCCGCGATACGCTGGGTAGAGTGCCAAAAAAAGTTTTCTTGCCGGAGGTTGAAGTCAAAAAAGTAATAAGCATAGAAGAAATGATCTCAAAACTAACTGAAAGAATCGAAAAAACTTTGCAGATGAATTTCAAAGAATTTGCAGGGACGGCAAAAACTAAAGAAGAGAAAATAGTTGTAATTATCGGTTTTCTTGCTATGCTGGAACTTGTCAGGCAAGGGATACTTCATGTTGTACAGGAAGGTAATTTTAAAGATATTATAATTAAGAAACAAGAAGCTGATGCAATATAATATAAATTAAGAAAATTCAAAAGATTTCTGAGCCTTCGCCCTCGGAGTCATAAGGACAGGGAACCCATGACTCTTAAAATCTTTTAATTTTCTTAATTTAATATGAGTATGAATACTGAACAGAAAATCGAAGCAATACTTTTTTTTAAAGGAGAACCAATATCCAGAAAGAAATTTTCAGAATTTTTGGGAGTAGGGCAGACAGAAGTGAATGAAAGCTTGGAAAAATTGAAAGAAAATTTAAAGAGTAGGGGAATAGTGTTGCAAGAGAAAGAAAACGATATTACACTGGGCACAGCGTCGGAACTTTCAGACCTTATTGAAAAACTGCAAAAAGAAGAATTAAATAAAGAACTTTCAAAAGCAAGCTTGGAAACACTCTCTATTATTCTTTATAAAAACGGAGTAAGCCGGTCTTTAATTGATTATATTCGAGGAGTAAATTCCAGTTTTACCTTGCGAGCACTTTCTATCAGAGGACTCATAGAGAAAAATATTGATCCAGAAGACAATAGGCGTTATATTTATAGGCCTACTTTTGAACTGCTTTCTTTTATGGGCATAAAATCTGTGGAAGAATTGCCGGATTATAATTTAGTAAATAATTCAATTGAATCTAATGCTCAAAACTTAGCAGAAGAACTGAAAAAAAATGGAACAGACATCTGATGACAATTATTTTTTATATTTTATTTTGTTTTTTCTTGCCATGGAGGCAATTTTATTTTCTATTGGAAGTAATAAATTAAATATTGCATTTATAAATGAAGAAAATAAATTGGCAAAAATTCAAAATATACTTGCGATTGCTCAAATCCAAGCGAAAGCATTTTCTATTTATGACCAGACCCTAAATAGAAAAATTTATGGAAAAAATGACGAAACAGAAATGCCGATTGCCTCATTGACTAAAATTTTAACTGTTGCCACTGCCTTAAATGGCAAACATCAGGACGATATTGTTTCAATATCTTTAAATGCGCTCAAACAAGAAACTAATTATGGATTTTTTGTTGATGAAAAATTCAAGATTAAAGATTTGGCAAAATTTACTTTAATAGGTTCTGCTAATGACGGCGCTTATGCTCTGGCTGAAAACGCTGATAATTTTTTGGAAAAAATAAATGAAAAAGCGCGAAAAATTGGCATGGAGAACACTTTATTTTTTAATTCTACCGGTCTGGATGTTGATGATGTTTTTGCAGGCGCTTATGCATCCGCGCAAGATGTGAATATCATGACTATGTATGCGTTAAAGGCATACCCAGATATTTTTAGTGCAAGTATAATGCCAAAAATAAAAATAAAGTCTAAATCTGGTTTTGATCATAGTATAAAAAATACTAATGACATTTTAGATAAAATTCCTAATATTTTGTTTTCTAAAACTGGATTTACTCCGCTGGCGGGAGGTAATTTAACCATAATATATAGAAACAAATACGGGCATGATATAGCTATTACGGTCTTGGGTTCAACTGCTGAAGGCAGGTTTTCCGATATGGAAAAAATCATAAATACATTGTATAATTTGGATTATGGAAGTTAAAAAAGGTATAATCTTTATATGCTTTTGAATTTGGTTAAAATATTTTTGCCAACAGTAGTAGCTTTCTTGATAGGGTTTTTTGTTACGCCATTTATGACGCATTTTTTTTATAAATATAAAATGTGGAAAAAATATTCTCGTAACGAAGCGGTTAATAATGTTTTAGAATTTCAAAAAATTCATAATCAAGAAGAAGAACTTAGAACTCCCCGGGTGGGTGGAGTAATAATTTGGGTTTCAATATTTCTTTCTACTTTAATTTTTTATCTAATATCAGTTTTATTTCCATCTATAATAACTGAGAAAATAAATTTTTTAAGCAAAAATCAAACGTTGATACCTCTTTTGGTTTTACTCTTTGGATCATTCTTGGGACTTTGGGATGATTTGATACAAATTTATGGTAAAGGAAAAATTGCTCATGATGACACATCGTGGCGTAAATGGAAAGCGTTTCTAGTAGTTTTTATTTCTTTTTTTATTGGACTTTATTTTTTTTATAAATTAGGAATGATATCCATTCATATTCCATTCGGGGGAGATATATATCTGGGTATTTTAATTATTCCATTTTTTATAATAGTCGCTTTAGCGACTTTTTCAGGCGGAGTAATAGATGGATTAGACGGTCTTTCAGGCGGAGTTTTTGCTTCAATTTTTGCCGCATATTCAGTAATAGCGTTTACCAACAATCAAATAGACATTGCCACTTTTTCGGGCGTTGTCACTGGGGCAATATTAGCTTTTCTTTGGTTTAATATCCCGCCAGCTAGGTTTTACATGGGAGAAACGGGTATTAT